>JBHHXQ010000336.1:0-3997 GCA_046757105.1 Candidatus Krumholzibacteriia bacterium | reverse complement strand
GAGCCGTGTGGCCCGGTCGACGAAAGAGTCGAGGGAGAGCCGCACGACCCTCCCTCGATGGTTCAAGTGTCGCCCTTCCCTTTGATCGCCCCTCGTACACGTTCTCGGGCCGGACGACACTTGTTTCGGCGAAACCTCGGTTACGCTTGACCGCCGGAAGCTCCACGCGGCCACATCGAGATCCCCGTACTTGCTGCGCCCGGATGATTCCAGGCTTCCCGACGTCTCGCCGTCTTCGTCAGAACGGCATGTAACGCGGAGCGATGCGTTTCTCGAGCTTGAGCAGAGCCAGCTTCTTCATCCCATTTCCCCCGGAAACCGTCCCGGACCGGCGTGTGTTGTTCTCAGAACCCATCGATGCTGTCAGAACGGCAAGTAGCGAGGCGCGATGCGCTTCTCCAGCTTCGTCAGCGTCAGCTTCTTCATTCTCCTCACTCCCCTTCGGTTTCTGTGAAGTCGCTGATGGTTTCTGAAGATTCCCTACAGCACGAGAAGTGCCACAATCGTTTACCATCCGGGTGCGTTGTTCCAAGTCGTTGAAAATAAGTACATTGTCTCGTGCAGATGGGCTCGCAGGCATGTCCTGTCCGATCACATCGTCATTGATCATTGACAGACCGCAGGACCAGGGGCGGCCGAGAATGAGAGTCAATTGCTTGATTCTGAATGACTTCCATGGATGTGAATGATTCTTGACGGAATGTGGGCAGCTCGTCCACTCGAGTTGACGTCAGGACTTCTGCCGGGGCTCGCGGAGTGTGTGCTTCCGAATGAGGTTGTGGAGGTGCTGGCGGGAGACACCCAGCTTCTGGGCTGCGCGGGAGACCCTGTTGTCGCACTCCTGGAGTGCGCGCTGGACCAGGACGCGCTCGTAGGCGCCCACCATCTCGCGCAGCGTGCCGACGGCGGCCATGTCGGGGACGGGCTCCGTGTCGAGGCCGCTGAGAAACGTCAGGCCGAGACGCTTGCCGTCCTCGCACAGCGTCACGCCACGATCGATCATGTTCTCGAGCTCGCGGATGTTGCCCTCCCAGCGTTGCTGCAAGAGCCAGCGCACCGCCTCGGGCTCCAAGCCCGAAACGGACTTGCCGTGCTTGCGGGCGAAGCGCGCCACGAACGCCTCGGCCAGCAGGATGATGTCGTTGCCACGTTCCCGGAGCGCCGGCAAGTGCACCGGAATCACGGCGAGCCGGTAGTAGAGATCGCGCCGGAAGGTCCCCTGCTCGACACCGCGGGCCAGGTCACGGTTCGTCGCCGCAATGACGCGCACCTGGAACCGGCGCACACGCGTGTCCCCGACCGGCTTGACCTCGCCCTCCTGCAGGACTCGCAACAGCTTCACCTGCAGCGGTAGGGGCATCTCGCCGATCTCGTCCAGGAACAACGTGCCGCCGTCCGCGACCTCGAAAAGCCCGCGATGGTCGCCGACCGCACCGGTGAAGGCCCCGCGCTTGTGCCCGAACAGCTCGCTTTCGAGGAGCGGCTCGGGGACGGCGCCGCAGTTCACCGGCACCCAGGGCCCGTCACGCTGCGGCCCGTTGAAGTGGAGGGCACGCGCGATCAGCTCCTTTCCGGTTCCCGTTTCACCCTGGATCAGGACGTTCGAGCTCGAGCCGCTCATCTTCTCCAGCAGGTCGAACAACCGCTGCATCACCGGGCTCTCGCCCAGGATGTTCGCGAAACGGTTGCTGCGCTGCATCTGCCGCCGCAGGTTCTCGTTCTCGTCCTCGAGACGCGACTTGGTGCGGATCAGCTCTTCGTGCCGCCGCGCGTTCTCGATGGCCACGGCGGCCTGATTCGCAAACTCCTGCAACGTGCTCGTGTCGACCTCCTCCAGGAGATTTCCCGGCTTCGTGCTGTCCGTGTAGCAGATGCCGAGGACGCGTCCGGCGTGCATCATCGGCACGCACGTGAAGCTGCGCAGTCGCAGCTGGATGACGCTCTCCCGACAGCCGTAGTTCCCCTCCGCCAGGGTGTCGGACACGAAGAGGCTCTTCCCGGACCCTCCCACGTCGTCCACGACGCCCGACGTGATGGCGAGCCGGTCACCTTCGAGCGCGTCCGGATCCACGTTGCGCGCCGCCTCGAACTTGCGACTCCTCCAGTCCAGCATGATGAACCCGCGCTCCGCGTCGGTCATGGACATGAACATCGACAGCAGCTGGTCCAGAAGCGGCCGCAGCTCGAGGATGGAGGTGGCCTTCCTGGAGAGCGACAGGAGATCCGGGAGATGCGGGTACTGGCCGCGCCTGGCGGCGCTGCGTGCCGCCGGCGGGCCGGACCCATTCTGCTGCTCGGGTGCTTGGGCGCCATCCGGCTTCGCAGTGTCGGCCTGCGCGGAGACCCGACCGCGGATGCGCTCCAGCGAAGACTGTGCCCTCCCCAGAGCGTCGGCTGCCGGCCGGGGCCCGTGCGAAGGTTCGGGCATGCCTCCTCCAGGACAACTCGCTGTGGTCGGACTCAGATGCAGCGTTCAATTGCGCGTCGTTGTTCAGTATACGGGCGGTTCGCCCGGCCTCGCAAGGTACGCACCCGCGCCGGGATCCGCGGGTCAGGAATCGGCCCTGCGGCCCAACGCGTCGAGTTCCTCGAGCGCCCGACGTCGCCGGGGATGATCGAGGTAGGCGCCGGCGAACTCCTGCGGGAGCTCGGAGGTCACCTCACGGAAGACGCTCACGCAGGCTTCGTAGTGCTCGAGCGCCGCCGGCAGGTCGTCGCGCGCCGCGGCGATGCAGCCGAGCACGCGGTGCTGCCTCCACGTGGCTTCGACGAACTCCAATCTCTCGGCCGTCTCGAGGCCGATCGCGGCAATCCGCTCGGCCTCATCGCGCTGCCCGGCATCGAGAAGAAGCTCCGCATGCAGTGCCTCGGCCTCCGACTCGATCAACGGCAGGCTCTGCTGACGTGCCACCTCCGTCGTGGCTCGCAGCAGCGCAATGGCCTCGTCACTTTCCCCGCGGGCGAACAGCAGGCGCGCTCGAGCAACCTGCGTCAGCGTCAGCTCGTCGTCGATCTCGGATTCGTCGAAGATGCGTTCGGCGCGATCCAGCCAGCCCTCCACCTCGTCGAGCCGGCCGCGGCGCAGCGCCAGATCGCTGCGAATCAGCAACACCTGCCCCTCGTAGCGGTCCACCTCCACCTTCTCGAGCGCGTGCTCCAGCGCCGACTCGCATGCCGCGTCCAGTCCCAGGAGGGCCAGGATCCCGGCTCGGATGATGCGGATCCGTGTCAACGTGTAGTGCATCCCGTTGCGGGCTGCGAGCTCGATGCCACGATCGACGTGCTCGAGCGCCTCGCGAAAGCGTCCGAGAACGGAGAACAGCTGCCCGAGGTTCCCGAGGTAGTTCGTGGCGTTCACCTGTTCGCCGAGGCGTTGGCAGAGGTCGAGCCCGCGCCGGAAGGTCTCGAGCGCGTGCGCGTGCTCGCCGGTTTCCGCCTGCGCAACGCCGAGCCCGTTCAACGCGCGGGCGATTCCGTAGCGGTTCCCGGTGCGTTCGTACAGCTGGCCGGCCCGTTCGAAGCACTCTCGCGCCTGCGGCATGCGCCCCTGGCCGAACTCGACGAGACCGAGGTGGGTGTAGTCGTCCCCCAGAAGACCCAGAGCGCCGCCGCGCTCGTGGCGCACGATCGACTCCTGGAGAAGCGTGCGCGCCTCGTCGAAGGAATCACGCTGTCGCAGCACGGAGACCTGCACCTCGACGATGCGGTCCGCGAGCGGGTCGCTGTCGTCGACCTGCTTCTCGAGGGACCTGCAGACGGACAGCGCCTCCTCCAGGTGACCCAGCTCGTCCAGCGCCCGGGCGCGCAACACGCCGGCCTCGAGCGCCGCCCGCTGGCCCCCACCGTCACCCAGGGCCTCGTGAGCCTCCTTCACGTCTCCGCGCGCGAACAGCGCCTCGCTCACCGCGTTGCGCAGGCGCTGCTGCGTCTCCGGATCGGTGCAACGCCGCAGCGCGTCGCGGCCGCGCGAGACGACCGCGTCGAAAAGCCCCAAGCG
>JBHHXQ010000335.1:0-4099 GCA_046757105.1 Candidatus Krumholzibacteriia bacterium | reverse complement strand
TCGGGGAAGATCCAATCGAAACAGATCATCACGCCGAGCCTCGTCTCGCCTCGCAGAACCTCGAGGCTCGACGCGGCGTTGTCGAAGACGAGCTTCTCGCGGTCGAACAGATGGGCCTTGCGGTAGACGTGCATGCGACCGGAAGGCATGAGCGTGACGGCGCTGTTGTAGACGCGCCGGTCGTCCCTCTCGGCCATGCCCAGACACAGGGTGAGCCGGTTGCGTCGCGCCAGCTTGCGGAGCCGATGCACGGACTCACCGTCGGTCGTCTCGGCCATGGCGAGGGTTTCCTTGCGGGACGCGAACACGTAGCCGGTCGTGCACAGCTCGGGCAGCACGACGGTGGCGTTTCGAACCCGCTTCAGGGCGCGCTCGATTGCACTCACGTTCTCGTCCGGCGCACCGAAGCGTGGGCGCATCTGCAGGAAACCCAGTCGCAAGGCGTTCCTCCTCGTTCCCACCCGTGGCATACCACTTGCTGCCACGATTCGCAAGTCGCAACCGCGGGGGGGCGTGATCATGCCTGACGATTCCGATCGCTACATCCCCGTCGAGCGCGACGGTTCCACGCGCGAGCCGCGGAGCAACGTCTACTTCATGATCCACGCACTGCTCGCGAGCCGGGTGGAAACGGGAATGGTCACCGAGGAGCCTCCCGGCGACGAAGACGTCAACGTGTACCTGACACACCTTCTGTGCGGGTACGTCAACCCACATTATTACCTGCGCATCTCCAAGTACCTGTCCGCGTACGACAGCTCGATCTTCGAGCGCGTCCGCAACTCCACCAGCAATCGCCTGAAGTACACCGTGTACAGGACGAACGCGGATCACATCCTGGTGTCGATTGGCTTGTTCCAGAACCCCACCGGACGACGCCAGCAGGCGCTGCCTGCAATGTTCAGGACGGACGACGAGGTCCATGTCGGCCGCGGCAAGGCGTACTACGATTTTGCGTTCACGTACAGCCGCAGTCTCTTCGGGCGTGCGAGCGGGATCTCGGACGTCCTGTGCAAGCTCTCCACGGGATTCGAAAAGTACGTGAAGCTGCTCACTCACATGCGGAGCCAGTACCTGAACTTCATCACCCACATCAGCGAGGGGGAGCTTTACCACCTGCAACACAGCGTGCAGCGAAAGAACATCGACACACTGCGGAACGAGTTCCTCGACGCCTATTCCGAGTGGAACCACGAGCCCACGCCCGAACGGCAAACCCGTCTGCTCGAGATCGCCCGAAACCTCGAGAAGCTGGACCCCGACTTCAAGTTCGATCTCCCCGAGTGTTGAACGCCCGAATCCGTGGCGTCGTGCGGACACCGCCGCGCTCCCCGGCGCGCGGCGCATCTCCGAGGCACGGCGCGCGGCCACGGAGCGCTCGTGGAGATCCGGCCGCAGCAATCGGCGGCGGGCCTGCGGGCGCCCAGCTCGAAGGCGAGCGGTCAGCGAGGGCGGGCGAAGGTGATGAGCTCCTCGAGGAGCTCGGGGGGGAGCTCGAGGCGAGAGTCCGGCTGGGTCGGGGGGACGAGGCGCAGCTCGGCGGCGCGACTCGCCAGCAGGCGCTGCGCAACACGTACGGAGCGTCCGGCCTCGCTGCGATCGTGACGCTCCTCGGCGATGACGAGGATCCGTGTGCCCAGCCGGTCCGCCTTCTCGCGTGCGTTCTCCGTGGCCATCCGCCGCTGCATGGACCAGCCCGGTGGAGTCTTCTGCCGCGGCATGAGGCGTCGGAGCACGGCCTCGAAGCGTTCGCGCAGGCCGAGGCTCGCATGCAACGTCGGGAAGAGCGCCAACACCGAGCTGACCCGCCTGGAGGTCGCCAGGTGCAGCGCCATCGTCGCACCGAACCCCACACCGAGGACAGCGATGCGCGAGGCATAGTGTTGCAGCATGTCGTAGCGACCCTCGGTTTCGTCGAGACACGTCTGCCAGTAGAAGGGACTGCGACCGGGTTGGCCCAGGACGCGATAGGAGAGCGAGCTGGCCAGAACCGCGAAACCTCGACGGTGGAACCGCTCGCCCAGGTGGTGGAGTCCGGCGCAGCCTTCACCTTCGCCGGGGATCATCAGGATTCCCGGGACCACGCGCGGCTGCAGGAAGAGAAAGCTTCTCTCCTGTTCCGGAACGGCAGCGCGTTCCTCGATCATGCGCAGCTGGTCGACGTGGGCCTTCACCAGCGCACGCCGCGTCGCCTCGCTGGCGCGGCCGCGTTTGACGGCGCGCTCCAGCTCCCAGATGGTGTGGGCGACCTGCGGATCGTATTCGCGATCGGCTATCAGAGGAGATCCCTCGAGTCGTGTGCGGCTCACCCGCCGATTGTAGCCGCATCCACCGGACGCGGGCAAGCTAGACGCTGAGAACCGCCTGCCGCTGAGACTCCAGCGTCTCGGCCAGCCACGCCTCGCCGTTGTCCTCGAGGGCACGCGTGACGGCGAGGAGGGCCATCTCGCGCTCCCCGAGCATCATGTGCGCCCGGGACGAGAGGTACGACGCATAGACCTGGTGCAGGGGCTGCCCGGCGCCGGTGCGGATGGCACGGTAGGCGGTGTCCAGGATCGCCAGCGCCGCGCGCGCATCCTGCTTCTTCTCGATGAGGAACTCGGCGTAGTCGAGCATCGTGCCCACGCTCTGCCGGTCGAGCTCGAGCGCCTTGAGGTAGCCGCGCCGGGCCTTCTCCTCTTCGCCGAGCTCGAGATGCAGGTTGGCGATCGTGTGGTACAGGCCCGTGTCGTCGAAGGCATCGAGCTGCAGCGCCAGGTAGAACTTCTCCAGCGCCTGCCTTGGGTCGCCGAGCTTGTGCAGGAAAACGCCCCACTGCGCCATGAGGTGCCCGCTGCGCGGGTGCCGCTCGAGTCCGGAGCGGATCGTCTGCAGGGCCCGGTCGCCGGAGCCGTCGCGCCACAGAGCCTGAGCCAGCTCGTACCAGGCCTGCCAGTCCTCCGGGGCCTCCTGCATGCGGCGGGCGTAGAGCACCTGCGCCTCGCGCTTGCGCCCGGCGGCCTGCAGCGCCGCGGCCAGGTCGTAGAGCAGGACGGGCGACGCCGGGTTGTCGTGCTGCAGGTCCTCGAGGAGTCCGACGGCGCGTTCCGGCCTGCCTGACGCCAGCGCCAGCGCCGCATCCCGGTAGCGAGGCCCCAGCTTCACCCGGTCCTCGACGGCCCGCGCAGACATGCCGTCCAGGAGACGGCGGAAGTCCTGGTCGGGATTCGATGCCTCGAGATCCGCCAGCTCGGAGCCGGGGCCCGCCGCGCTCCGGCGCCCTGCCGGAGCGGGCCCTGGCCAGGCCGACTCGCCGGCGCCTCGATCGAACCGGGCAGCCGCCGCCCCTGGGGTCTGTTCGTCCCCGGTGCTCGACGTCGTCTGCCCGGCGGCCGTCGCGCGCGGCTCGTAGCGCCCCGCGCCGTGCAGCCGGCTCTCGCACTCCTCGACCCGCGCCAGCTGCTGGCTCGTCTCCACCATCCGGCGGGCGAGCTCGATCTGCTCGGCGGCATACGTGAACTCGCGCACGTCGATGCGCGAATGGATGTCTTCGAGAAGCGTGTCGAAGCTCTGCGACCGCGCCTCGTCGAGCTTCGCGGCGAGGCGCCGGTAGCCGGGCGAGCTGCGCGCGGTCTTCTGAACCGCGCGTTGGTACTCCTCGTACGCCCGGCGCCAGTTGTTCACGCCGGCGAACTGATCGCCGCGCGCTTCGAACTCGGACGCGGAGTCGCCGAAGAGCTGACCGAAGAGGTTTCCGAAGAGAGGCAAACCACCCCACCTCCACCCACGTCTGGATCGTCGTAGTATTCGGGCGGCTCCGGCCGGTGCGCAAGACAAAAAAGCAGCCCGGCTTGCGACGGCCTCCTGCGGGAGCGCCCATGGCATGTCTGGAGACCGCGCCCGTGGGCCCGCGACACTTGCCGGTGCGGCGCCCGGCTGCCTAGGATGCCGTCATGCTCGTCCATGAGGCCGACATCCGGCGGGCAGCCGTGAAACGTGCTCAGCGTGACGCTGTCACTGAGGCGGGAGCGGAAGTCGAGACCTCGCAGCGGCCCCAGCTCGGCCGGAATCTGGTTCCGCAGCCGCTCGATCTCGGCGGTGGCGTCGCGCATGCCGCGCA
>JBHHXQ010000334.1:0-4108 GCA_046757105.1 Candidatus Krumholzibacteriia bacterium | reverse complement strand
GGAGCACGCGCGGCGTGCTCGCGACATGCGGTTCGACTGGCTGTACGTGAATCCGGTGCACTTCCCGGGTTTCTCGGGCAGCTGCTATGCGGTCAAGGACATCGACCGCATCGACCCACTCCTCCTGCCCGACGACCATCCCGATCGGAACTACGACCGTTGCATTCGAGGCGATGGAGGAGTCGAGCTCCTGGCGGAGACGTTGTCCGCGATTCGCGTGCTCGGCATGCACCCGATGATCGACCTGGTCCTGAACCACACCTCGCGCGATGCTGCGCTCGTGAAGCAACATCCGGAATGGTACGTGCGCGACGAGCACGGTGACATCCAGAGCCCATCGGCCATCGATCCGGCCGACGCGCGCCGGGTGACCGTGTGGGGTGACCTGGCGCAGCTCGATCACCACGGCTCTGCGGATCGCGACGGCCTGTGGGAGTACTGGATCCGCCGCGTGGAGCGCTTCGTCGACCTCGGCTTCGAAGGGTTCCGCTGCGACGCTGCGTACAAGGTGCCCGCCGAGCTGTGGTCGCATCTCATCGCCGCCGCCCGCAGGCGGAATCCGCACGTTCTCTTCATTGCGGAGACCCTCGGCGCCCGTCTCGAAGAGATCGAGGCGCTCCGCGACTCCGGCATGGAGTACCTGCTCAACAGCTCCAAGTACTGGGCCTTCGATGCCCCCTGGTGCCTCGACCAGCAGCGCGACATGGCACCGCACATGCGGTCGGTGGGATTCCCCGAATCACACGACACGCCCCGCCTGTGGGCCGACACCGGCGGCAACGAGGCCGCACACCGCCAGCGCTACGCCTTCGCCGCCGCCTTCTCGAGCGGCGTGCTCATGCCGATCGGCTACGAGTTCGGCTTCTCACGCCCGCTCCACGTCGTCCACACGCGACCGGACGACTGGGAAACCGCGCAGATCGATCTCGCGCCGTTCATCGAGCGCGTCCACGAGATCTGCTGGAGTGTCGACGCCTTCCAGTCGGAGGCGGTCGAAGCCCTGACGCCTCTTCACCGACCGACCCTCCTGCTCGAGAAACGCGCCGATGGTTCGAACGCCTTCATTGCGATCAACAAGGACTGGCATGCGCCACAGCGCATCGACCTTCCCGAGGCGGCACGCGGCAGTCAGGTCCTGCGTGTCTGCCGTGAGGCCCGACCTCCCGATGAAGCCAGCTCTCGAGCCCTCGATCTCGGGCCCGCAGAGGTCGCCTACCTGATCTAGCTTCGTGCGCCGGCCCGCTCACTGCGTGAGCTTGCGGGGGATGGTGCCGTTCACGACCCAGCGCAGGGAGGTGCGCACGGTCTGTTTCACGCGGCGCTCGACGACCGGCGAGGCGAGGAAGCGGATTGCGGATAGAAGCGTCATGTCGCGGTCGGGCTGTCCCGCAAGCGCCTCGTACTCTTCGAATGCCGCGACCGTGGTCTTGATCGCATGCGCGACGACGATGGGGCGCACCAGCGGATCCGCGATGCAGAGGTCTTCCAGGGCATGGCGGAGTTCCGCCACGGATCCGTTCTGTCGCAGACAGGCCGAGCTCAGGCGTACGGCAGCCTCGGTCTCATGTGAGCCGATCGCCTCGAGGATCCGCCCGGCGTCGACCTGCGAAGGCGACCCCTCCTGGGGAAGCCTGATCCGCCTTTCCGGCGGTGCATCCATTCTGCGACCGGAATGGATGAAGGCGACCGCCTGGAAGAGGAAGCGCAGGCTGTCCGGGCTGCGGAAACGCAGCGTCGCGTTGCGCACAGCGCTGGCGAAGGTGAAGCGGTGCGTGGCCCAAAGCCAGTTTTCCGCGACATCGGGATCCGCGTCCCAGGAGATGTCGAAGCGGTAGAGACGATGCGCGGCCGCCCCGACGAGTGCGCGCGCGATCTCCGGGGCCGGTGTGCCGCCACGCAGCGCGTTCCACACGGCGTCGAAAGCGTCCGACGCCTTGCCATCGAGAACGGCATCACGCACGGCAGCCGGATCGAAGTCCGCGTCCGATCTCTCGTGCTCGAGGATCCGCGGAAACTCCGGTTCGACCTCGCGCATCCCCTCGAAGTAGCGCCGCATGTAGGGGAGTGTGTCTTCCCGCGTCGCCAACGCTGTGCTGTAGAGGAGCGCGGGGTAGATGTCTCTAGCGTAGGCATCGTCGACATGATCGAGAAGCTCACCAGCCTTGACGAGGTAGATGAGCCGATGCCCGAAGTCGAGGAAGTGGTCCGACAGGATCGCATAGAGCCACCCCTCGAGCGTGTCGCGCGGCACGCCGGACTCGAACGCTCCACGCAGGAGCCCTTCTGCGCGCTCGGCGTCTTCCTCTTCCACGGCTTGTCGGATCGCCTCGCAAGATGCGCCGGGGCGAGGCAGCGGGTGTTCGCGCTCGGGCATGCGGATGTTCGTGTCGCCGCAGAGGTCCACAGCGGGCGCGATGGCGTACATCGCGTCGACGCCCGGGTAGCGCTCCAGCAGTCGCCCACAATCCGCCGCCACCGCCAGCACGTGCGTGCTGCCGTACTCGGCATGCAGCGCGTCGTAGCAGGCGAGGTCCGCCAGCAGCTTCCACGGGTCGTAGCCGACCTGAAGGAGACGCACTCCGTCCCGGAGGGTGCGCCCGTTGTCGTACTCGAAGAGCCCCTGCTCGAAGCTCCGCCTCAGGCCTGGAATGACGACGCTCGGCTCTGGATCCGCCAGGTCCACCTCGATGGCACCGTCAAGCACGCGAACCGGATACGCGCGGACGTCCTCGCCTCCCAGGATGCAGCGACCATCGTGCACGTCGAACTTCCAGTTGTGCCGGCCGCAGGTCAGGCTGCAACCCTTGAGGTCCCCCTGTGCCAGCGGATAGCCCTCGTGCGGGCAGCGGTTGTCGAGCGCGAAGACCTCGCCCGCCTCGGTGCGCAGCACGACCAGCTGGTGGTTGCGGTGCTTGAACGTCGAGAGGCTTCCCGGAAGAAGGTCGTCCCAGGCACCGACCGTGGTCCAGGTCTCGTTTCCGGCGCTCGCCGCATCCGACTGTGCGCCGCCGTGCGCAGCGCCGGCAGGTGAGGTGCCTGCACCTCGACTCTCCCCGTTCATGGTCTTCTCCTCGCTCGTCGTCGGGGCAGCCCCGGGGAGCCGTTCCGGACGTCCGCGAAACCCCTGCGGGTCTTCGCACGTCGTCCCGGCGTCGGGTCGCGGGCGCGGGCGCTCGATCCTGCGAGTGCTCCATGCCGCGGGCTCGCGGGTTCCAGCAAACAGCGACGGCAGCAATATGTCAAGTATTCTCTTGCTTTATTAGAGGCGCCGTGTAGGATCGGGTCATGAAGGCCGACCGCTCCACCCGGACCCGGGACCGCATCCTCTTCCTGCTCAAGACGCGGGGACCGCACACGGCGGTCCAGCTCGCCCGGCGGCTGGAGGTGACGCCGATGGGCGCGCGCCAGCACCTCGCGCAGCTCGAGGAGCAGGGTCTCGTCGGCTTCGAGGAGGAGCGCAGGGGCGTCGGGCGACCGGCGCGGACGTGGCGCCTCACCGAGCGGGGACACGCGCGTTACCCGGAAGGATACGCCGATCTCACGCTCGACATTCTCACCGCCGTGCGCCGGACGTTCGGCGCCGAAGGGCTCGATCGGCTGATCCGGGGCCGCACGCGGCAGCAGCTGCGGCACTACCGGGAGCGCCTGCCGAAGCCCGGAATCGCGCTCTCGAAGCGCGTCTCCACTCTCGCGAAGCTGCGCAGCGAGGAAGGGTACATGGCCGAGTGGTCGAGAAACCGAGACGCTTCGTTCTCGCTCATCGAGAATCACTGCCCCATCTGCGCGGCGGCCCAGATCTGCCAGGGCCTCTGCACTGGCGAGCTCGAGCTGTTCCAATCCGTCCTCGGCCGGGACGTCTCGATCACACGCCATGAGCACATCCTTGATGGCGCCCGCCGCTGCACCTACCGCATCCGCCACCGCCGCGGTCCCAGGGCCGCCAGCTGAACTCCACGCCACCACGCCGACCATCGTCCACCTGCGCCGACCCACCAAGCCAGTTGTACTGAGCCTCAATGGAAGCCTCAATGGACTGTTGCGCCCGGCCGCTTGGCCACCCGCTGGGCTTCAGGGCCATGCACACTGTTCCAGGGTGAACTGCCCCCCC
>JBHHXQ010000333.1:0-4116 GCA_046757105.1 Candidatus Krumholzibacteriia bacterium | reverse complement strand
ATCCACGTCGCGGATGTACAGTCCCATCCAGGCGCGGCCGGACGCTTCGTGACGCTCCTGCGCGGCGGCGCCCGCGGCGGGCGCCGCGAGGATCAAACCCCCCAGGAAGGCCTTCGAAACGGCGCGGAACACGGTGTGTTCTCCCTTCTTCCAGGTCCTGTCGGCACGGCGCTCAGCGGCTCGCCAGCACCGCCCGTTTCTACGGGGGGGGTGCAAGCGGAGTTCCATGCCGGCGGGCCGGCCGGGCGGGCGACCGGACACCGGTCCGGCAGCGGAACCCGTTGCCGCGCCCTACCTTGACCGCAGCCCGCCGGCTTGCCTATGCTCGAATGGTGCGTGCTCCTGACCGGGCGCGCGGGATGGGGCACGGCAATGCTCAACCAAGGCGTCCTGGTGCTCAACCGCAGCTGGCTGGCGGTGCACGTCTGCGACGTGCGGCGGGCCGTCACGCTTCTCACGCTCGGCTTGGCCCGCGTGGTGACGGACGAGTTCGAGACGCACGACTTCCAGTCCTGGCGCGAGCTCTCCCAGTTCGCCGACAAGAACTACCTCAACACGCCGCGGTTCAAGCTGGTGATCCCCGAGATCATCGTCCTGACGCGCTACAACTCCGTGCCGCCGCGGCGGGTCAAGTTCTCGCGCCGCAACATCTTCGAACGCGACCGCTACAGCTGCCAGTATTGCCAGCAGACGCCGGCACGCTCGGAACTCTCGGTGGACCACGTGATTCCGAAGAGCCGCGGGGGCACCACCATCTGGAGCAACGTCGTGCTCGCGTGCACGGAGTGCAACGCCCGCAAGCGCGACCGCTCACCCCAGGAGGCCGGAATGCGCCTGCACCGGCAACCGAAGGAGCCGCCCTGGAAGCCCGGAAGCGGCTTCCGGATCAGCACCCGGCTGCGGAGCTGGAAGCGCTTCGTGGACGCTGCCTACTGGGACCTCAACCTGGACGAAGACGCGTGAACCGCCCGGTCTACGTGTATGGGGCAGGTGCCCTGGGGAGCCTGCTGGGAGCGCTCCTGGCGCACCGGACGGCCGTTCGGCTGGTCGGCCGACGGGCCCACGTGGAGGCGATCCGGCGCCAGGGCGGCCTGCGCGTCAGCAGGACGCGCCCGGGGCTGTATCCGGTCGCGGTCAGCGAGGATCCACAGCCACCCCCGGATCGGGCGGTCATCCTGGTGACGGTCAAGGCGTTCGACCTCGAGGAAGCCCTGACGCAGCTTGCGCCGCGGGTGGATTCGTCCCATCTTGTCGTGGTCCTGCAGAACGGACTCGGAATCCGCAGCCTCGCCGAGCACGTCCTGGAACGCAACGTCGTTCGGGCCGTGACGTTCATGGCCGCGTCGCTCGAGGAGCCGGGGCACGTGGCCTTCAACGCCGCCGGCAAGACGTACTTTCCGGCCAACGGGGAGATGCTCGAGCTATGGCGCCGGGCCGACATGCCGGCCGTTCAGGTCGACGACATCGACACGTACGTGTGGCGCAAGCTGGCCATCAACGCGGTCATCAACCCACTCTCGGCACTGCTCGGCGTGACCAACGGCGAGCTGCTCGGGCTCGCCGACCTGGCGCGCCAGCTGGTCGAGGAGCTGTGCCGGGTGGCCCGCAACGAGGGCCAACACCTCGAAACCGAAGAAACGCTGGCCAAGGTCCTGGCCAGCATGCGCCAGACCTCGCGCAACAGCTCGTCCATGCTGCAGGACGTCCGAGCCGGCCGCCAGACGGAGATCGAGTGGATCACCGGCGTCGTGGTGCGCCTGGCCGAGAAGCACGGTCTGGATGTTCCGGGACACCGGCAGATCCTCGAGCTCGTGCGCTTCGTGGAACAACGCCGGACCACGGCCGCGCAGGTCGAAGGCGTTCCCTCCTGATTGCCGCGCTGCGGCCCGCCGTTGCGGCGCTCGTCCTGCTGGCCGGCAGCGCCCCCGCGGGCGCCATCCATCCCCCCGCAGCCCAGATCCTCGTCGAGCTGCCTGCCCGCCCCGTCCCCCGCCCGCAACGGCCGCCCACGCCCGACGTCGTCACGCTCGAGTCGTCGACCGGAGCCCACTGGGACATCCGCTGGGACCCGTGGACGCTCACGGCCACCCGCGGTGTCGGCGGCGGCGGCCGCGGTCCGCGCGGCGTGCGGCTGGCGAGCCGGGCGGCCCGGGCCGCCGCCGAGGAGTTCCGGCACCTGCACGCGCGGCTCCTGGGAGCCGATCGGGTGGAGCTCGAGAGCGTGCGCTGGAAGCGCTCGGGAGGCGCGTGGCACGCCACCTGGCACCAGGTCCGACACGGCCGGCGCGTCGTCGGGTGCCTTCTCGACCTGACGATGAGCGCGCGCGGCGATGTCGTCGCCTTCCGTTCGACGCTCGTTCCGGACCTGCACGGGCGCGCCACGGTGGCCGGCGCACCGACCGCGGCACGGCGCGCCTGCGAGGCGCTTCTGGGACGCAGCCTCGAGATCGACGCGTGCGAGCCGGTGGTGGTGGCGATGGCCGCGGCCGGGCGCTACGAGGCCGTCCCGGCGCTCGAGCTGCGGCTGGGCAACGCCACCGGAGGCCGCTGGTGGGCCCTCGTCGAATCCACCCGACAGCGCGTCCTGGCGCTCGAGAGCCTGCTCCGACACGACATCCTCGAGGGGGAGACCTCCGGCGACATCAGGCCGCTCTACGCGCTCGACCCGCTCCAGGCACGGGCCTTCCCGTGGTTGCAGCTGCAGCTCGGTGCGCTCGACCAGGCTGCGAGGACGCACAGCGACGGGCTCGGACGCTATCGCTTCAGCCACCCAGCCGCGACCGTGGAACTGCGTGCCGCCCTGACGGGCCTGTACGTGAGCGTCGACAACGACGCCCCCGGGAGCCCGAGCCCCGGCTTCTCGCTCCAGGTCCAGGTTCCGGGTGACGTGCCGGTGCACTTCGGAGCGGACGAAGCGCGCGATGACGAGCGCACGATCTACCATCACACGAACGTCATCCACGACTTCATGAAGGACCAGTTCGACTTCGCGCTGCTCGACTTCCCGCTGCCGGCCGTGGCCTCGGTCGTCAACCCGCTCAACGGCAATCCGGACTACGCCAACGCCTTCTGGGACGGTGGCCGGATCGCCTTCGGAAACGGCGGCGGAGTGTTCATGAACTTCGGCCTGTTCGCCGACGTGATCTACCACGAGTACACGCACGCCATCACCGACCACATGTATCGACCCGCCGGTGGGCTGAGGGGGCGGATCGGCGGGGCGATCCACGAAGCCCTGTCGGACTACTTCGCGTGCACGATCACCGGCGAGCCGCTGATCGGCGAGTTCCTCGCCGGTGGTGCCCCGTCCCTGCGCAATCTGGACAACAATCTGCAGTGGCCGCGCGACCGCGACCCGACGGACGAGGTGCACGCCAACGGCGAGATCCTCGGCGGCGCCCTGTGGGACGTGCGACTGCACGCCGGGCCAGAGGTGGCCGACGCGGTCATCCACTTCGCGCGCGAGCTGTTCCCGCAGGACTTCGAGGCGTACCTCGACGCGATGCTGATCCAGGACGATCTGCTCTTCGGCGACGGAGTCCCCGGGAACGGCTCGCCGCACCGCGACGCCATCCTGGCCGGGTTCGCGCTGCACGGCATGGGACCGCTCGGGGGCGGAGTGCTGCGCATCCACCACGACCCTCTGCGCGACACCGAGAACGCCGGCGTCCCGCAGGTGGTGCGCGCCAGCCTCGGATCCGTGCTGCCCGTCGCCGTGGACGAAATGCAGCTGCGCTACTCGACCGCTGGCGGTTTCGTCGTCCAGGTCATGCAGGCACAGGCCGACGGCGGCTTCGTCGGCGAGATTCCGGGGCTGCCGGAGGGATCCCACGTCGAGTACTGGTTGCGTGCCAGCCGGACGCGTCCACACGAGGTGTACACGCTTCCGGAGGACGCACCGGCCACGACGTTCGGGTACGACGTCGGACCGGACCACACGCCGCCCGTCGTCACCCACGCGGCCTCGCCCGTCGTGCCGGCCTTCGCGTGGCCGGCCGAGCTGACCGCTCGCATCGAGGACAACCTGGGCGTGGCGTACGCCTGGGTCGAGTACACGCAGAACGGCGTGCCGGGGGCCCTGCTCGGCCTGGTGCGGTCGCGGGACGATCCGGCGCT
>JBHHXQ010000332.1:0-4144 GCA_046757105.1 Candidatus Krumholzibacteriia bacterium | reverse complement strand
TGGATCAGGTGGCCATCGCCAACCCGCACGCCGAGATCACCTACCAGCCACCCAAGGGGCGTGCTGCAGTGCACTACCCGCGCGCAGCCGCGGAGCTTCCGCGCGAGCCGGTCGAGATCAAGCCGCATCCGTACGGCGTGGAGCTCGGCGCGCTGCAGCGCCTCCTCCAGGAGACCAAAGCTCGCACCTTGGGCGCGGCCTTGCAGGCGGAGTTCTCGCGCGTGAGCCCCAAGGTGGCCGAGCGCATCGCACGGGCCGCCGGGCTGGAGACGCGTGCGAGGCCGAAGAAGCTCACCCCCGGCGAGGTCGAGCGCCTGCACAAGGCCATTCCGAAGGTGAAGATCTTCGCGCCGCCCTCCACGTGCGTGGTTCCCATCGGCGAGGAGCTGATCCGCAAGGGGCTCGAGCGCGAGATCCGGGCCGACTTCTACAGCTCGTCCACGCGGCCGCCGGCCGTCTATCGGGGCAACCCGTTCCAGGTGGAGGCGGGGCTGGCCTACGGGGGCGCACTGCGTGCCACGGTGGACGAAGACGACTCGCCGCACGCGTCGAGCAAGGTCGCGGACGCGCAGCAAGGTCCGATCACGCTCCTGCGCCTGGCGAACCGGGTGCCGCTGCAGTATCAACAGTCTGGCTGCGCGACGTTCAAGGCGGTCGTCGACACCAGCTGGCGCCAGTACGGACTGCCGCATCCGCGGGGTGGGCTGCCGCAGGGGCCGATGGTGCTGTTCGTGCACGTCGCCTCGGTGTGGGTGCCGTTCACCAGCGAGTCGAAGGAGGCGGTGGCACACTACCCGGAGATCCTCAAGGAGATCCGGCTGGCTCTGCAGGACTGTGGCCGCAAGCTCGGAGCCTACCTGCGCAGGCGCGAGCACGCCAAGCACGACGAGCGCCGGCGCAGCATTTTCGAGATGTACATCGGGGAGCTCGTGGACTCGCTGGGCAAGCTGACGCGCGTCAACCGCCAGAAGCTCCAGAAGGAGCTGCTGGCCATCGCTCGCCGGCACACCGGGGACGGGAACGCCGACACCGAAGCGGCCGTCGGACCCACCCGGCGGGTCGCCAAGCGGGCCGACGAGTTGCCGGAGGAGGAAGTCGGTTGACCGCGAGACGAACCGCGCGCAAGCGCCGCAACTCCCCGGACGTGGTGGCGAAGCTCAGCCGGCTCGGCGAGCAGGCCGTCCGCGAGATCCAAGCGGGGAAGGATCCGTCGGTGAAGATCCCCGTACGCTCGCTCTCGAACGTCAACTTCGACGCGAAGAAGTCGATCATCGAGCTCGGCGACCAGAAGCAGAACCGCGCGCTCTTCAACGTGGGGCAGGCGCGCAAGTTCATGCAGACCTTCCTGGTGGCCTCGGCGTGCAAGGAGCTTCTGGCGGCCGGGAAGACCACGAGCATCCGCGATCTCTACTACATCACCAAGCACACGATCGGGAACACGCGACAGAACACCTTCGAGGAGCAGGAGGAGTCCGACCCGATCATCGAGGACCTCGAGGTGACGATCGATTCGCTGCGCGAGGAGATGAACCTGTTCGCGGCGAACCGTGGCTCCGTGGTGGGCGACCTCACGCTCGTCGACGCCGGAGACACGATCGACCTGCGGCACCTGGGCAGCGGCGGCTGGAGCGTGCCGTCGATCGTGGAGAACCACGTCATCCAGTTCAAGCGCTGCGACGCGAAGATGATCCTGCTGGTCGAGAAGGACGCCGTCTGGCGGCGTTTGAACGAGGACAAGTTCTGGAAGAAGCACAAGGCGATCCTGATCCACGGAAACGGCATGGCGCCGCGCGGGGTGCGCCGCCTGTGTCATCGCCTGGAGCGGGAGCTCAAGCTGCCGTTGTACGTGCTGGTCGACAACGACCCGTGGGGCTTCTACATCTACTCTGTGGTCAAGCAGGGCTCCATCAACCTGGCGTATGAGAGCCAGCGCATGGCGGTGCCCAAGGCGCGCTTCCTGGGTCTGTCGTCGTTCGATCTGGAAACATACGAGCTGCCGTCGAACGTCACCATCCGGCTCGACGACGTCGACGAGCGCCGCGCGAAACAGATGATGGCGTACCCCTGGTTCGAGCGCAAGGAGTGGCAGCGTGAAATGAAGAGAATGCTCAAGCAGGGCGTGAAGCTCGAGCTCGAGGCGTTGTCCTCGAAGGGCATTTCGTTCATCTCGGAGGAGTATCTGCCGCGCAAGATCCGCAACCGCGAGTACCTCATGTAACGTGTTT
This sequence comes from Candidatus Krumholzibacteriia bacterium, assembly GCA_046757105.1. Classification (GTDB taxonomy): domain Bacteria; phylum Krumholzibacteriota; class Krumholzibacteriia; genus JBHHXQ01. Next base: position 1,919 of record JBHHXQ010000332.1, on the reverse strand, counting down.
CGCGGAATCATTCCGCTCGTGTCGATCTCCAGGCGTGCCGAACGATCTTCGGCACGCTTTTTTCATCGCTGCCCCGGACTCGGCACTCTTCCGCTGTTTCCGCTGCACAGCCGAGGGAGTAGGATGGGAAGTCTCCGATTCCGTCTCGCACTTGTCCTGTTCCTTCTGGTCGCGGTTCCTCTCCTGAGCTTCACCCTGGCAACGCAGAGCCGCGTCGAGAATCAGCTGCGCCTGCAGGCAGAGAATGCCGCCGTCGAAGCGTCACGCCGCGGCGCGCGCGCGCTCGACCGCTGGATCGCCGAGCGCCGGCAGGCGCTCGTGGAGCTGGCCCGCGCCGGACGTTCGCCGACGTCGGGTGAAGAGAGCGCCGGTCTGCCTCGCCTCCGCGGTTTTCTGGAACTGCGTGCGACCGCCGCGGCGCAGACCCGGCCGGTTCCGGCAGCCGAGCTCGTCATCGAGGTGCCCGGCACCACGCCGGGGGCATGCCTGGCCGGCGTGCTGTCCCTCTCCGAGGCCGCGCAGGCGGCGCGGCGTGCCGCCGGACCCTCCTACGAGGTTCGCCTGCACGCGGCAGGCGGCCGCGGCGAGGCGCGACTGCTCGAGAGCGGTGATGGGCCGCGGGCCTCGGCCCCCGCCCAGGCTGCCGGTCTCGACGTCGAGGTGTGCGACGTGCGCGGCACCCACGCGGGGTTCGGACGCAGCCTGCGATCGGGGAGCGCCAGCCTCGCACTGCTCGGCGTGCTGATCGCGGCCGTCGTGGCCTTCGTGGTTTCGGGACGCGTCGCCGGAGCCATCGAGACCTCCCGCAAGGCGCTGCAGACCTTCGATCCGGAGCGGCCGTGGTCGCCGGTCTCGGGCGCCTCCGAGGACCTCGGGAGCGTGCTTCAGATCGTCGATGCGGTCCGCGACCGGGTGACGCTGCGCTTCCGCCAGACGCTCGAACGTGTGCGCAGGCTGGAGTCGGCCGAGGGTGAGCGCGAACGGCTCTTTGCACAGGTGTCCCACGACCTGCGCTCTCCGCTGCACGCGATCCGTGGGATTGCCGAAGCCGTCCAGGAGGGCATGGATGGCGACGTCACGCCGGAGCTCGACGAACACATGCGGATCGTCGTGCGCAACTGCAACGAGGTGCTCCGATTGGTCAACACGATCCTGGACCTGGCCAAGATCGAGGCGGGTTCGATGCGCCTCCAGCCGCTCGACTTCGAACTCGTCGAGCTGCTCCGGCACGTGGAGGGGACGGCACGCGGGCTGGTCGGCAGGCGACCCGTCCAGATCCGCGTCGACAATGCCTGTGGCGCACTTCTGGTGCACGCCGACCGCGCCCGCCTGCTCCAGGTGCTTCAGAACCTGGTGGGCAACGCCATCAAGTTCACGGATCACGGCAGCGTCGTCGTGCGCGTGCAGCCCGCCGAAGCGGGGCTGCGCTTCGAGGTGCGTGACTCGGGTGCCGGCATACGCAGCGAAGATCAGGAGCGTTTGTTCGAGGCCTTCGCGCAGAGCGAGGCCGGGATGCTGCGCGCGAACGACAGCACGGGTCTGGGTCTGGCGATTTCCAGACGGCTCGTCGAGATGATGGGTGGTTCCATGGAGCTGCAGAGCGAGCCCGGCCGGGGCAGCACCTTCGGTTTCACCATCACCTGCTCCCCGCGTCAGCCGCAGCCGAGCCTCTGATTCGATTTCCCACCCATCGAGGTCGAACCCTCCCGCATGGAACTGCATGGAAACCGCCTCTTGACGGAATCCCGGCGGCCCGTCATAGTCGACAATACTTGATCACAAAACGCCCCGCTGCGTCGCCCGCAATCGCTGCCCTTCGAGGCGACCGGGCTTCGGCATCTCGGAGCAAGCGTCGGTGGAAAGGGCATGGTCGAGAGCGTGCGGGGCGTGCGTTGCAGGTCCACCGCTCCACCAGGGAT
>JBHHXQ010000331.1:0-4169 GCA_046757105.1 Candidatus Krumholzibacteriia bacterium | reverse complement strand
GCAACGTTCTCGAGCGCGCGAGTGCACGCGAGACCGCGGCCCGGGTCGCCGTGGGTGCAGTCGTGCGCCAGCTTCTGGTCGCCTGCGGCGTGCAGATCTGCGGTCACACACGATCGGTCGGTCCCGTGCGCATCGAGCTCGGCGTTCCGGAGGATGTGCCGTACGGGTCCGTCGCCGAGCGCGCGACGAGCAACGACCTCGCGGTCCTGGATCCCCGGGCGTACGACCGCATGGTCCGGGAAATCGACTCGGCGCGCCAGGCTGGCGACACGCTCGGCGGGGTGGTGGAGGTGATCGTTCTCGGCCTGCCGGCGGGGCTCGGGACCCACGTGCATTGGGACCGCAGGCTGGACGGACGCCTGGGGCAAGCTCTGCTCAGCATCCCGGCCGTCAAGGGCGTCGAGATCGGCGCCGCTTTCGAGAACGCCACCTTGCGTGGTTCCCGCGTGCACGATCCGGTGCGGCGCGATGCGGACGGCCACCTGCGCCGCACCCGCAACGGTGCCGGCGGGCTGGAGGGTGGCATCACGAACGGCGAGCCGCTCGTGGTGCGCGCGGCGATGAAGCCGCTCTCGACACTCATGAAGCCGCTGGAGACCGTCGACCTGCACACGGGCGTCGCAGCGCTGGCCGCGGTGGAGCGCAGCGACGTGTGTGCGGTTCCCGCTTGTGGCGTCGTGGCCGAGGCCATGGTGGCGTTCGTCCTGGCCGACGTGTGGCTCGAGAAGTTCGCCGGCGATACCATGGACGATGTGATGGCGGCCTCCGAGCGTTACGCACAGGAGGTGGGACGCTGGAGCCGATCGTCCTGATCGGATTCATGGGCAGCGGCAAGACGACGCTCGGCCGCGCGCGGGCGCGCCGGCTGGGCTGGACCTTCGTCGATCTGGATGCGTTGATCGAAACCACCTGCGGGCGCAGCGTCGGCGACCTGATCCGACACGAAGGCGAGCCGGAGTTCCGCAGGCTCGAGCTCGAGACCCTCCGCGGCCTGGTCGGTTCCGGACCGCGGAGCTGTGTCGTCGCCACCGGCGGCGGCATTGTCGAGACGGCCGCGGCGCTGCGGTTGCTCCAGCGACTCGGCACCGTGGTGTGGCTGCGTGCCGACCCGCAGGTGTGCGTGGAACGGCTCGCGGAGCCGCGCCGTGCACGTCCGCTCCTCGACGACGAGACCACCTGGCGCCAGCGCTACAGGCGTCGCGAGCCGCTGTACCGCCGGGCGGCGCGGCACACGCTCGACACGCACCCGCAGACGGTCGAGGCCTGCGTGGCCCGCCTGCTCGAGTTGCTCGACACGCGCGATGTGGCTCGCTGAGGGGGACGCGATGTTGCGCATCGTCGCAGGGCGTTTCCGCGGCCGGCGACTCCACACGACGCGGGGTCGCGGTCTGCGGCCCACCGCCGATCGCATGAAGGAATCCATCTATGACGTGCTGCAGGCGCGGGTCCCCGGCGCACGCGTCCTCGACCTCTACGCGGGCAGCGGCAGTCTGGGGTTGGAGGCGTTGTCGCGCGGCGCCTCGCACGTCGTCCTGGTCGAGTGCTCGAGACGGGCCCTCGAGATCATTCGGCGCAACCTGGAGCTCCTGGGCGTGCAGGACGAGGTCGACGTGGTGGCCGCGGATGCGTTGCGCTACCTTGCGGCGTCCGCGATGCAAGCGTTCGACCTCATCCTGGCGGATCCGCCGTACGACGCCGGTGTGGAGGACGACCTGCTCGCAGCCGTGCAGCGCTCCGTGCTGCGTCCCGGTGGCTGCTTCGTCCTGCAGCACGTGCGGCGGTGGCGCGTGACGCGACCGCCCGAGGGGTTCGAGCTGTTCCGGTCGAAGCGCTTCGGCGATACGGTCGTCGATTTCCTGGTGCGCGGGGAGGAAACGCATGTCGGACGAAACACGGCGGGTGGCGCTCTACCCGGGGACGTTTGATCCGGTCACGAACGGACACCTCGACATCGTGCGCCGAGCGCGTACGCTCTTCGACCACGTCATCGTGGCCGTCGCCGGGTCGACGAAGAAGGGTCCGATGTTCTCGGTGGAGACGCGGTGCGAGCTGGTGCGCGGTGCCGTCTCCGGGTTGGATGGGGTCAGCGTCCGTTCGTTCGAGGGGCTTCTGGCCTCCGAGTACGGCAAGCTCGGCATCGATGCCGTCATCAAGGGGCTGCGCTCGATGACCGATTTCGAGTACGAGTTCCAGCAGGCCCAGGCCAACCGCCGTCTGCACCCGCGGTTCGAGACGGTCTTCTTCATGCCGAGCGACCGCAACACCTGCATCTCGAGCTCGCTGGTGCGGGAGATCTACAACCTGGGCGGCGACGTCCGCGACTTCGTGCCGGTCAACGTGTCTCGGCTTCTGGACGAGATGCGCGAGCGCGCGAAGTCGTGATGCCGACGGTCGTCGCGGCAAGCGCCCGGATGCGACCGGATGTGAAAGGGGAGAGCATGTCGAAGGCGACCTCGCTGCGCCTGTCGCGCATGGGCACTGCGGTCCAGGAGTCGGCCACGTTGCGGCAGAACGCGCACGTGGCCGAGCTCCGGGCTGCCGGCCGCAGGATCTACAACTTCACGGTGGGCGAGCCGGACTGCGAGGCGCCCGAGCCGGTGCGTGAAGCGGCGCGGCGCGCGATCGACGCCGGCGACACGCACTACACGGCTACGGCAGGCACCCCCGACCTGCGCAAGGCGGTCGCGGCGCATTACGCCGCCCGGCACGGCATCGCCTGGCGCCCAGCGCAGACCATCGTCTCGGCCGGGGCCAAGCAGGTCATCTGGAACGCCTTGGCCGCGTGCCTCGGGCCGGGCGACGAGGTGGTCCTGTTGGCGCCGTACTGGACGAGCTACGCGGCCTTCGTGCGCATCCTCGGAGGCGCCGTGCGCGTCGTGCGCCCGCCGGTCGAACGCGGCTACAAGGCGTGCGGTGACGAGCTGCGTGCGGCGCTCGGGCCGCGCACGCGTGCCGTGCTCTTCAACAGCCCGGTGAACCCGACCGGCACCGTCTACTCGCGCGAGGAGCTGCAGGATCTCTTCGAGCCACTGCTCGAAACAGACGCGCTGATCGTCTCGGACGAGATCTACGAGCGTTTCGTGTACGAGGGCGAGCACGTCTCGCCGCTCCAGGTGTACCCGGAGCTGCAGGAACGTTTCCTGATTGCGACCGGAGCATCGAAGAGCTTCGCCATGACCGGCTGGCGCATCGGCTTCGGCCTCGGGCCGGAGCCGCTGGTGCGGGCGATGATCAACCTGCAAAGCCACATGACCGGAAACCCGAACAGCGTCGCCCAGCGCGCCGCGATCCGGGCGCTGCAGATGCCCGACGCCGAGCTGGAGCCGATGCGCCGGCGCTTCCGGAGCCGGCGCGATGCCTGCCTGGAGGTCCTGGGCCGGTTTCCATCGCTACGCTTCCCGTACCCGCGCGGCACGTTCTACGTCTTCCTGGACGTGGCGCCGTTCTACGGCGAGTGGCAGGGTGGACGGCGGATCGAGAATTCGGAGCAGCTGGCCGCCCATCTTGTGGAGCAGCACGGCGTGGCCGTCGTCCCGGGCCGGGCTTTCGACCACGATGGTGGCATCCGGTTGTCCTGCACGTTGCCAGAGGACGAGCTGCGAGGGGGCCTCGAGACCCTGGTCGAGGCGCTGCGCAACCGCTCATGAGTCGCACTCGCGATCGCTGTGGCGTGTCGGGCGGTGACGCTGCGGGAACCGCACGCGACGCCGCAGGGTGGCGCGCGTCCTGCAACCGGAGGAACGGTGGCCAGCTTCATCGATCGGGTGGAGATCGAGGTTCGCGGCGGCGACGGCGGGCGTGGGTGCGTGAGCTTCCGGCGCGAGAAGTACGTGCCGCGAGGCGGACCGAACGGCGGCGACGGAGGTGACGGCGGGAGCGTGGTGTTGGTCGGAGACCCGAACCTCGGCACACTGCTCGACTACAACTACCGGCGGCGATTCCGGGCCGAGCGCGGCGGCCACGGCCAGGGCTCCAACAAGCGTGGGCGCGACGGCAAGGACCTGCGGCTGCGCGCCCCTCTCGGGACCGTGGTCCGCGAGGCCGACGGCGGCGTCCTGGGCGAGATCGTCGCGGCGGGCCAGCAGCTCGTGGTCGCACCGGGAGGCCGTGGCGGGCGTGGCAACGCCGCCTTCAAGACCAGCAGAAACAACGCGCCCCGCATCGCCGAG
>JBHHXQ010000330.1:0-4202 GCA_046757105.1 Candidatus Krumholzibacteriia bacterium | reverse complement strand
CCTTGTGGATGATCTGGGCCAGGTCCATGACCGTCGAGCCCCGTGGCAGCGTGAACGGCCTCTCGAAATCCGGCTGGTGCCCGGGCGTCTTCGTGTAGACGCGGACGACGCGCAGGGCGTCGAAGAGAGCCTTGCGGAGCTCCCCGAGCCCCTCCCCCGCCGTCGCCGAGACGACATGCAGGACTGCCCCGGGGAGGGCGGCCCCCAGCAGCTCGGCGAGCATCTCGCGCAGCAGCTCGAGACGCTCGGCGGCACCGGGGCGATCGCTCTGATTCGCGGCCACCAGCGTCTCGATGCAATCCGACTCGCCGCCCTCCGTCACCCCGCCCAGCGGAACCAGGCTCACGCGGCGCTCGCCGAGCCGCCGGAACAACGTCTCCAGATCCTCCAGGAGGGCATCGTTGCCGAGATCGGCGACCAGGAGGGCGCGGTCGGCATTGCGGACCAGCTCCGAGAGCCACGGCTCCATGAACTCGGCGCTCACCGCCGGCGTGTCCACCAGCTGCACGTGGACGTCCTCGAAACCCATCATGCCGCTCTGCGGCTCGTGCGTCGTGAACGGGTACGCAGCGATCTTCGGGCGGGCGTTCGTGAGCGCCGCGACCAGGCTCGACTTGCCGCAGTTCGGCGCGCCGAGAAGCACGACCTGCCCGGCTCCCTCGCGCGGCACGTGCCCCGGGCTCGGGCGACCTCCCGACTTGCGCCGGCGCTCCGTCTCGATCTCTTCGTGGATGCGGGAGAGCCTTCGACGCAGGTCGGCGCGCAGCTTCTCCGTTCCCTTGTGCTTCGGGATCACCGCCATCATGTGGCGCAGAGCCTTCAGCTTCTCGGCGGCAGTGCCGGCTTCCTTGAAGCGCCTCTCCGCCTCGAGGTACTGCGGGGTCAGGTTGGCGGGCACGAGCCACCTCCACACCAGCGGTCATGGGCGATTCTACCCACTTTCGGGCTCCACTTCACGCCGTCCGCGCGGTGCCGCCGGCCGTCTCCCGGCGTTCGGGCTTGCCGGTCGCTTCGCATCCCGTGTCGTCGTTTCGTATGACTCCGCGTCGTTCCCCGGGCGCTCGCCTCGTCTCGCACCGGTCCGTCGCGCTCCGTGTTCCGGCGCCCGAGGGTGCGTGCCGGATCATCGCTGCACATCCTTGCGTCCTGTGCGCATTGTTCTGTATCATCATGAACACCTGAGCCAGCCGATTCGCGTGGTGTGCCCTCGAGGTCACGCCGCAATCCCGGAAATCTGAACCTGTCCAGTCGAGCGAGTGGTTCGTTCTCTGTCCCGAGGATTCTGCATGATGCGCTCAACACACGACCAATTCATCGTTGTGCTCTCGAGAAGGCTCCCATTGCCAAGAACCGCCGCATTGCCCAGGCCGGCGGCGCCGCCCAGGACCACTGCGTCGCCGAGGACGGCTGCGCTCGCGAGGACGGGCGCATGGCGCCAGGCGCCCGAGCTGACCCGAGCTGCACGCCGGCGCACGGCCATCCTGGCCACCGGGGCTGCGCTTCTGATCGCGGCCGCCAGCGGCGCGGGCACGCAGGTCAGGGCGGCAGCGGAGCTGACCCGCAAACCCTACCTGCAGAATCTCGGTCGCAGACAGGTCACCATCATGTGGCGCACGGCGACGCCCGCAACGATGACGATCGAGTACAGCGAAGACGTGAGCTTCGGCCTGTCGCATACGGAATCCAAGCCGACGACGCACCACGAGGTGACGCTGGCGGATCTCGTTCCGGGGACGAAGTACAACTACCGGATCACGGAGGACGGGCGGGTGCGGGCGATCAGCGGAACGCTCACCTTCCAGACCGACCTGGGCCGCGACGACAAGTCCTTCAGCTTCTTCGTCACCGGCGACGTGGGGGAGGACGACCCGCTGGAGGCCAAGCAGCAGCACACGCAGGCCATGATCCGCACGATGGTTCCGGTGGCCGACTTCGGGTTGCTGACCGGTGACATCATCTATCCGGACGGTGCATCGGAGCGCTACGATGCCCAGCTCATGACGCCCTGGGCCGGACTTCTGTGCAGCACGCCGGTCTGGCCGACGCTCGGCAACCACGACTGGCACGTCGATCCGGCCCTGAACTTCGAGGTGGAGTGGTCGCTCCCGAACAACGAGCACTACTACTCCTTCGACTACGGGAATGCGCGCTTCATCGCCCTCGACAGTGCCGACAAGTACTGGTTCGAGGAGAACGAGCAGCTGGCGTTTCTGGCCCGGGAGCTGGAGAAGCCGAGCGACGCCACGTGGACGTTCGTGTACTACCATCACCCGCTCCTCACCTGCACCTACAAGGGGGACGTCCCGGAGATGGGGGCCCAGGTGATGCCGCTCTTCGAGCGGTACGGCGTGGACGTCGTGTTCACCGGGCACGCACACACCTACGAGAGGCTCTTCCCCATCGCCAACGGGCTCCCCGTCGACCAGGAGCAGGATCCCTACTACATCGATCCGCAGGGAACCATCTACGTGGTGACTGGCTGCGGTGGGAAGTTCAAGGTGGGCAAGCCGACGACGTTCTGTGGTCCGACCGCCGCCTTTCACGACGAGAGCATCCTGTTCACGCAGGTCTTCGTGCAGGATCTTTCGCTGTTCCTCGTCACGGTCAACAGCGTCACCGGTGAGATCGTGGATGTTGCGAGCATCACCAAGTCGCCCACCGTTTCGGACGTGGGCCTCGGCCCCGCGGCACGCCGCCTGCAACAGAACATCCCGAACCCGTTCAATCCGGCGACGGGCATTCCGTTCGAGCTGTCGGCGGTGAGCCGCGTGCACCTTGCGGTGTACCGGCCGGACGGCCGCTGGATCGCCAACCTGACCGATCGCGTCTACGGTCCCGGAACGCACCGGGTGGTGTGGAGCGGTCTCGACCACTCCGGGCGGCCCGTGTCGTCGGGTGTCTACGTGGCCCGCCTGCAGACCGAGGGCCGGTCCGAAACCATCAAGATGATGCTTCTGCGGTAGAGCGAACCACCGTTCGGAGAGTCGATGCCGGCCCGCGCGCCGGCTTCGGAGCTGGGGTGGCGTCCGAGTTCGACAGTTGCTCGAACCACGCCCACGTGAACGCCCCGAGAATCCCACCCAGGCACGCGGTCACCACGTCCGAGACGTCCGCGTAGCGCCCGGGCAGACCGAGCTGCAAGACCTCGATCCCGAACGCCAGCGCCCCGCACAGCATGGCGACGCCCGCGCCGAGCCGCAGCGTGCCGCCCGACAGGCGCGCCGCCAGCGGTCGAGCCAGCAGGAAGCCCAGGGGAACGTGGAACAGCAGGCCGTCGAGGAACTCGCTCACCGCGACGACCGTCGCCCTGAAGTAGTGCGTGTAGTAGGGCAACAAGGCGGTCCCGTGGAGGCGGGACTGGATCGCCTCCAGGTCGAACTGGAACTCGAAGGGCTGCAGGCCCCGGAAGACGAGACAGGCGACATAGGTGGTGGCCGCGATTCCCCACGCGTGCCGCGCGCGGGCGCCGTTCCCGAAGAACACGGCTGCGAGAGAACCGAGAATCCCGCCGGCGAGCGCCGCGAGCATATCCTGAGTCGACGTGACGCGCGACTTGAGCAGAATCTGCACCAGCTCCAGCGACGCACCCAGAAGCGCCGCCGATCCGGTGCTCAGCACGAAGCGCACCGCCCACGAGCGGGCCGCGAGCCCGCTTGCGACCCTGTAGACCAGCCCCGCAAGAAGAGCATAGAAGAACACGACGTCCAGCTCGTCCGTCCACGGCGCCGGATCGTCGAAGGGGTCGAACCGGGCCGAACGCAGCGAGCGTTTCAGGACGTTGATGGCGAGCGTCGCATCGAAGGGAACCAGAGCACGCAGGGTGATCAGCAGGGCCAAGCCGACCAGCGTCAGGGTCATGGGTTCGCGACGCGCCCAGCGCGTCACACGCCACAGCACGGATCCCTGCATCTGATTCCAGACCTCCACGGCCAGCAACGCGCCCAGCAACGTCCCGAATGTGTTCGAGATGATGTCGCTCGTGGCCGGGTTCCGGGACGGCGTGAAGTACTGGAGCGTCTCCGCGGCGAGGCTCAGCAGCATCCCACACAGCGTGCAGCCGAGGATGGCGCCGCGCCTGCCTCTCCACAACGCGTAGCCGATCGCTCCCAGCGGCAGGAAGAACACCACGTTGCCGAGGATGTCGGCGATGGGCGTCAGCTCCCCCGACACGAGATGGATCGGATCCCAGTTGATCCAGTGTT
>JBHHXQ010000329.1:0-4203 GCA_046757105.1 Candidatus Krumholzibacteriia bacterium | reverse complement strand
GTCGTGACGCTGGAACTCGACGTAGCCGAGCACGTCGGTCACCGTGTCGCCCTCGACGACGTGATCGATGCGGTAGCCCATGGAGTCCAGCGACACGTGCACGGCGTTGGTGTCGCCGAACAGATTGTGCAGGTCGCCCAGGATCTCCTGGTACGCGCCGATGAGGAACATGCCGAGGAAGTACTGCTGCCCGTTGCTCGCGTGCAGCTCGAGGCAGTTCTTGACGTCGCGCAGATCGATGAACTGATCCAGCTTGCCGTCGGAGTCGCAGGTGAGATCCGCGATGACGCCACGGCGCGTGGGGCGCTCGTCCAGGCGGTGGATCGGCATGGTCGGGAAGAGCTGCTTGACGGCCCAGTGATCCGGCGCCGACTGGAAGACCGAGAAGTTTCCGTAGTAGGTGTCGGCGAGCCCCTTCTCGAGACCTTCGAGTTCGTCCGGGACGTAGTCCAGATCCTGGATGATCTTGAGGATGGCTTCGCAGCAACCCCAGAAGAGCTTCTCCACGCGCGCCCGGCCGCGCAGATCGAGGAGCCCGACGTTGAACAGGCCGGTCGCCTCCTCCTTGAGCTGCAGGGCGTCGTGGTACGTCTCCTGGAAGTTCTTGCGCGACACCGAGCGCCAGGTCTCCGCCAGCTCCTGGATGACCTGGTGCTCGCCCTCGTCCTCACCCTCGCGCGGCGGCACGTGACCGGGAAGCAGGCGGTCGACGTCGAGGACGTCGTACACGAGCACCGAGTGGTGTGCGACGAGCGCCCGACCCGACTCGCTGATGATGTCCGGGTGCTGCACCTTGTGCTGGTCGCAGGCCTCCTGGATGGCGGCCACGACGTCGTTCGCGTACTCCTGCATCGTGTAGTTGACCGAGGAGTGCCAGTTCGTGGAGGAGCCGTCGTAGTCCACGCCCAGGCCGCCGCCCACGTCGAGGAACCGCAGCCCGGCGCCGGCGCGCGAGAGCTCCACGTACACACGCGACGCCTCCTTCATCGCATCCTTGATCGCACGCACCGCGGAGATCTGCGAGCCGATGTGGAAGTGCATGAGCTCGAGACAGTCGAGCATCCCGCGCTCCCGCAGGCGGTCGACGAGCATGACCATCTCGGTTGCCGTGAGTCCGAACTTCGAGCGGTCCCCGGTCGATTCCATCCACTTGCCGGCGCCGCGCGTGGTCAGCTTGGCGCGGACGCCGAGATGTGGCCGGACGCCGAGACGCTCGGCGATCTGCAGGAGGCGGTCGAGCTCGCCGTAGCGGTCGACGACGACGATCGGGTAGCGTCCCAGCTTCTGCGCCAGCAGCGCCGTTTCCATGTACTCGACGTCCTTGTATCCATTTAGGATCAGCAGCGATTGGGGAGCATCGAGAAGCGGCAGGGCCGCGAGCAGCTCCGGTTTCGATCCGACCTCGAGACCGAGGTTGTAAGGACGCCCGAAACGCACCAGCTCTTCGACCACCTGCCGCTGCTGGTTCACCTTGATGGGGTACACGCCCCGGTAGCCACCCTGGTACTCGTACTCGCGGATGGCGTTCTCGAAGCAGCCCACCAGCGCGCGCACGCGGCTGTGCAGGATGTCCGAGAACCGGATGAGCAGCGGGAGTCCCAGGCCGCGGCGTTGCAGATCCTGGACGAGATCGTAGAGGTCGACGCGAGACCCGTGAGAGCCGTCCGGGGTCACCTCGATGTGCCCCGACTCACCGATGCGGAAGTAGCCGTTCCCCCAACCGCTGATGTTGTACAGCTCCGCCGAGTCCTTGATGGTCCAGGAGCGCATGTCCTTGCGCGTGCGAGTCTGCTTCAATCCGCCCTCCTCCGGGTCGACGTGACCGTCATCGGATGCGTGACGTGCGCGGACAGCTTACCAGATCCACGCGGTTCCCGACGTTTCCGGGCCCGGCGAGCGCGTCAGCGCGCCGATTGCAGGCGCACCCGGCCCCACAGGAGCGGGTTCTCGAGCGGCTGCGTGCTGCTGCTTCCGGCCCAGGCCCACTCGTCCGTACGGGCGGCGCCGGTCGGCTGGAAGATCAGCAGGTTGAACCCCAGGTCGCGACCGGCGCGCAGGCGACCTGGAGGCTGCACCGGGACCAGCACCTCCAGGACCAGCTCGTGCTCGAGCCAGCGCACGACCACATCTTCGAGCGCCGGTCCCGGCTGCGGCAGGTGAGGCCGGAACTCCACGTGCTCCGGCGTCAGCTCGGCGACCCAGACCCGATGCCGCTTCGAGAGCCCCGGGGACCGCGGACGCGGTGGCCCGAGCATCAGGTAGAGCAACGGAATCGCCTCTTCGGAGGTGCGCACGCGATGTCCGTCCAGCCTCCACGTGGCGTGCAAGAGCAGGCCCTGGGGCGACCAGCCGACCCGGACCTCGGGAGACGCAGCCCGGGATTCCTCCGCCGCTGCGATCGACAGCTCCGGATGCAGCTCGAGCGATCCTTCCGCGCCCCATTCCGAGGGCTTGCCGTCCAGCCGCGGCTCGACGCGCGGCAACGCCGTGCGCGGTGGCTCCGGGAGGAAGCGATCGCGCCGGCGCAGCGTTTCGAGATCGAGGCAGAAGACCTCACGCTGCTCGTTCACGAACACGATCCGGTCGCCGTCGAAGCAGATCCCTTCGCACTGCCTGCCTTCGATCAGGACACGATGGCTGCGACCGGCCAGGTAGTTCTCTCCATCCGCCGGGCGCTCGAAGACGAGGATGTACTGGTAGGACAGGACGACGAGGATACGGCCGTCGGGCGAGATGTCGGCGGCGGTGACCTGACTTCCGACGGCGAACTCACCGAGGCGCACGACGGCGCGCCTGCCCGAGCTCTGCAAGGGAACGCGGTACAGAACCGTCCGCGTATCGCTGCGATGCTTGGTCAGGATGTAGAGCCCGCCGTCGTGCCAGAACATGGCCTCGCAATCGTAGTTGCGTTCGCCAGAATCCGGGAAGGCACGCTGCTCCGGATAGTGGAAGGGAACGCGCCGCAGCACCGGAACCTCCAGAACCGGGTCCGCAGGCGACGCGGCCGGATCGGGCTCCTCGATCACGTAGATGACGAGATCCTGGCGCTCGTTGTCGTTGTTGCCGAAGTCGCCGATGAAGAGGTGACCGGCGTCGTCGATGGCGAGGTCCTCCCAGTCGACGTTGTGCGCGCCCTGCACGCGCACCTCGCGCAGGAGAGTCCCCTCCAGGTCGACGGCGAACAGTCGTGCGGCGTCACCGGAGTCGTTGTGGATCCAGAAGACGCCAGCGTACTGCCGGCTGCGGACGATGCCGGAGCACTCCCCGATGGCCGGCGCCGTGATGTGGGCGCACGCCCGCCAGACGCCGGGAGACGGGGACCTGCAGCCGACCGCGAGAACCGCCAGCACGAACGCCGCCAGCCCGAGGCGCTGCCACGTGTGAGTCGATCCCATCGCATCTCCGGCCTCGGCCGGGCGCGGCCGACCCGGCGCGGTACGCGATCACGAACCGGGATCGCTCCGCGGCCGCACGCCTCCGGCAGGGCGCCTATCCTACCCCAAGCACGCCCGGGAGCGTAGATTCCGGAAGGGCGGCACACCCGGCTGCGGGCCGGGATGCGGCCACCCCCGGAAGGTCGATCATGAAGACCCCGCGCCACAGTGCGATCGAGCGCATCCTGGATCGCCAGGCCCGTCTATGGGAGAGCCAGAGTCGGACGGTGTTCGCAGGCGCGACCCCTCGACCCGCCAACCTCGCCATCTCGCAGCGACCCTACAGCGGCGCCAGCGATCTGGCCCGTCTCGTTGCCGAGCGCATCGGCTGGCAGACGGTCGACCGCCAGATCCTGGAGGCTCTGCACGAGAACGACGAGCTCGGGAAAAGCGTGCTCGAGTCCCTGGACGAGCGCCTGCTGAACTATCGCGAAGACTGGCTCTACCACCTGTTCGTGCCCGGACACATGTCGAGCACCGGCTACGTGCGGCGGCTCTCGCAGCTGATCCTGTCGCTGGCCGTACGCGGCAGCGCCATCTTCATCGGCCGAGGGACCAGCTTCATCATCCCGCCGGAGCACCGGCTCGCGGTGCTCGTCGTGCGCAGCCTCGATTCGCGCCTCGGACTGTACAGGCGCGAGAACGGTGGCACGCCGGGCGACGCGCGGCGGGCGCTGAGTCGCCTGGATCGCGAGCGCGGCGAGTTCGTGACGCGCAGCTTCCACCACCAGGTCGACGATCCGCAGGCCTACGATCTGTGCGTCAACCT
>JBHHXQ010000328.1:0-4284 GCA_046757105.1 Candidatus Krumholzibacteriia bacterium | reverse complement strand
GCCAGTCGAAGCTCTGGCGCCGCGCCGTGGCACTGCGCTCCACCAGATCCGTCCAGCCGGCGCCGGGATTCCGGCGCCGATCGCGGACCAGCCAGACCTCGAGAGGCTGTCGCCCGAGCAGCCAGGCTTCGTCGTTGAGCTTCCGCCGGCGGGCCGCGAAGGCACGGTGGTACCGGGGCATGTCGGACTCGATCGCCTCGGTCCTCTCCGGGAAGAGGCGCACGGCCTCCCTCTTCAGCTGGTCGAGCGGTGCCTGCGGGGTACCGCTCGAGAAGTGGATGGCGAATCGCCGCAGGCGCTTCGCATCCTTCCCGCACAGCTTGCGCACCGCGGCATCGGCGTCCAGACCCTCGTACTTCTTGTACGCGGCCCACAGGTGCTCGCGCGACTCGTGGTCGACGGCGGCCGTGAGCAGCGCCTTGCGGTCGGGGTGGTTGCGGTTCTCGATGATGGCACGTTCATCGTACCCGAGCTCGGCCGTGTAGTAGAGGACGAGTTCGCGCATGAGCCGGATGAAGACGAGATTGACCGAGTGCCGGAACGCCATGCGCAACGTCATGTCGTCCTCGAACGTATCGTTGAAGTTCTCGAAGGTGTGCAGCCCTCCGCCGGTGAAGAACTTGGCGGCGGGATTGGCGGAGTAGCGGCGCTCAAGGCTCGCTCGCAGGGTGCGCTCGCGCGATGCCTGCGGATGCAGGCGAGCGAATCCCGCGGCCCAGTACGTGATCGGATCGACGGAATTGTGCTCGATGGAGAGCAGCTCCTGGCGCGACACGCCCCGGTAGCGGTCGTAGAGCTCCGAGACCACCATCAGATAGTTGGCGATCGTGCGCAGCTTGGCCGTGGAGCCCAGCTCCAGCTTCGCACCGTCGTTGAGGTCGAGAGGCTGGTCGAAGCTGTCCGCGTGCACCAGCACGCGGTTGCCGAGCGGGCTGCTCTCGTAGAGGGAGAAGGTGTAGAGCACCGAGTCCGGATCTCCGGCGCCCAGGAGCCGTTTCCCGTAGAAGCCGTTCGCCTTCAGGAAACCGGGGTCGTCGAGCTGCTCCAGTGTCGCCATCACGGCCGCCTGCGCGGTGGCATCGAGCGTCGTCTCCACGCGCAGGTCCAGCCGGTCGAGGTCGTAGAGGCTGCGTAAGTCGAGCAACTCGAGAAGCTCGCCGCGCACCGTGTTCGCCGCCTTGCGCTCGGCGTACCGGACCCCGGGGAGCCGGGGCGCACGCGCGCGCAGGCCGAGCTGCGCGTCCCGGGCGGCAGCCGCAAGCCGCGCGCTGATGACGCCCTCACGCTGGAGCTCGCCCAGATAGAAGTGGAGACGTCGCGTGAGCGGCGCCACGTCCGCTCCCAGGTAGAGCACCGGCCGGCGCGTCGCCAGAAGAAGCGCCAGCGCCTGCTTGTAGGCCCGGCCCTTGCGCGAGAGGTCCTCGCCGTCCTCGGGCAACGCGAGGTCCACGACGAGCTGCTCCAGCGTCGTTCCGAACCACGCCCACAGGCCGTCGCCGAGGCCCGTGAGCTCGCCGATCCCGGGCGCGGCACCGAGCGGCATGCTGTTCAGGTAGTCGACGATGATCCGGCGCCGCGCGGCACGGGTGTCCGCGCCGTCCCGATAGGCGCGCAGGCTTGCCGCGGCCATCTGCTGCAGCTTGTCCCGCACGCTCGCGGTGCGCCCGTTGGGCGAGTGACGGAACGTCTGGATCTGTGTGGCGAGCGTGCTGCCACCGGCCAGGTTCCCGGTGCCGAAAAGCCTGTCCTCGGCATAGCGCCACCCCGCCAGAACCAGCCGGTCCCAATCGAGGGCGGGGTTCAGGTGCGGCCGTTCGGCGTCGAGAAGCTGGCGGTTCTCGACGTAGAGAAGCGAGTGGACCACGAGAGGTGGCACGTCGACGAACTCGCGGAAGTGGAAGCGATCCGCGGAGACACCGTAGAGCGTGCGACCGCCGCGGTCGAGAATGTGCAGCGCAGGTGCATCCTTCTCGCGATACGGTGGTGGGATGCCGCGGGCTGCGAGACTCGCCAGCTCGGCCGACGGGCTCGCCTGCCACGCCACGTCGAAGCCGCTCTCCTGCAGCAGATCCAGGAAGCGGGCGAGCCGCGTGTAGCCGTGCCTGACGTCGTAGGGACCGCGGGGCGCACGGAGTGGATCGGGGCTCGCGCCCTCGTGCACGTCCCAGGTCAAGCGCGAGGCGTACCGGGACAGCAAACGTGACTGGAACGTGGAGGTGTGGATCTCCCAGGCCAGAAGCCCCGCGATACCGATCACGAGTAGACCGAGAAACAGTCGCAGGCGCCACCGCCTCGGCCCACGGCGGCATGAGGTGCGGCGACCAGGCTGCGTAGGTCGCGCCTGGCCCACGGGTCGGGGCGCGGCGACAGGTTGGGAGCTGGAGGTGGATCTCCTGCCCGGATGGTGTTTCATGCGCTTCCAAAGGCCTCTCGAGGCGCGGGATCTCGTGGGGTCTGGAATCGCTGCTGCCGGGATCCCGCGCCGCACGTCCCGGTGGGGGCTCCGGGAGATGCTCTGGCATCGACCACATCGAGGGGCGTCACGAGAATCCTAGCACACGCTCCGGGGGTCGCGGGCCAGAGCGAGCCTCCAAGGGATCAGAAACACGCCGGCGCTATCTCGGATGGTCGGCGTGCTGCTATGTTGGGCTCCGGATCGAGCTCGTGCCGGGGCCCGGGTGCCGCCAACCTCGGCTCGAACTGGACACCGGGCGAATCGCGGCCCGCTCGGACCTCTTCTCATTCAGATAAACCGGAAGCAACACGTGAGGTGTTCCCGATGCTGCACGAAAAGGATGAGTCGAGACGTGACGTGCGGGCTCGACCCCGCGCACCGCGGGGTGATCTGCCGCGGCTGTCGGACGCGGGCGAAGCCGGACTCATCGAGCGACTGGAGGCGCTCCTGCCCGCCGAGCCCCGCTGGGTCGTCGTGGGGCGTGGCGAGGATGACGCGGCGGCTCTCGATCTGGGTGGCGATCACCTCACGCTGCTCACCTGCGACGTCCAGTGCGAGGGGCGTCACTTCCGGCGCGAGTGGCTCACGCCACGCGACCTCGGACGCCGGGCCGCGGCCGTGAACCTCAGCGACATCGCCGCCATGGGCGGCGAGCCCCGGGCCGCACTCGTCTCTCTCATGCTGCCGTCCCGACTCGAGGTACGCTTCTACGACGACCTCATGCGCGGCCTCGGCGAGCACCTGGCCGAGCACGGCGCCGCGGTCGTCGGCGGTAACCTGTCGCAGTCGGCCGGCCGCATTGCCGTCGACGTCACGCTGCTGGGCCGTGTGAGGCGCACGCGCCTCGTGCGCCGGAGCGGCGCCCGCCCGGGCGACCGCATCCTGGTGAGCGGCTGGCCTGGGGAGGGTGCCGCGGGGTTGGCGTTGCTCCGCAAACGCGCCCCCGACATCGGCGGACTCCAGAAGCGCTTCCTGGATCCGACGCCGCGTGTCGCCGAGGGCCGGCGTCTGGCGGCTGCGGGTGCCCGCTCGATGATCGACATCAGCGACGGACTGGCGACGGACCTCCTGCACCTGTGCGACGCGAGCGGTGTCGATGCGGAGATCGACCTGGCCCGCCTCCCCTTCACGACCGCGCTGCGCCGGGCCGCGACACGGCTGCGCGCCCCGGCGTGGAAGTGGGTGCTGCACGGCGGCGAAGCGTACGAGCTCCTGTGCACGGCTCCCGCCCGGCGCGTCGGCAGGCTGCGCCGCGTTCTTGCCCAGACATCCGGTCTGCCCCTGGCGGAGATCGGCGTCATTCTGCCTGCCGGTGAGGGGCGCTGGCTGATCCGGGACGGCAGGCGGCAGCCGCTCGTGTCCAGCGGGTATCAACATTTCGGAAGCAGGCCCGGATGAAGAGGCGACGGATCCTGCACGCCACACTGGCTCTCGGGATGGCCGGCATCCTCTCGACTGCGGGCTGTGGCAAGCACGGTCGCGACGCCTCGACACCGGACGCGAGCGAGTCTGACACCACAGCCTCGAACACGGACCGCGAGCCGACGACGCCAGGCACCCCAGACGCAACCCGCGACTCGATCTCCGGCTGGGTCGTCATCGTCGGATCGCAAGGCGGCTTCACGGGAGGAGGGTCGGGTCACCGCATCCTCGCCGACGGCACCGTGCTGGCATGGTCGCAGCTGACGCCCGAGCACCCGGTGACCACCGAACGCCTGGGAGAAGCTCCGCGATCGAGACTCGACGCGCTGTACCGGGCGATGACCTCGGCGGATCTGCGGGCCGTGACGATGCAGCAGACCGGCAACATGACGACGTTCCTCGAATGG
>JBHHXQ010000327.1:0-4299 GCA_046757105.1 Candidatus Krumholzibacteriia bacterium | reverse complement strand
GGTCCACGTAGTACGCGGTCACGTTGATCGCGACCTCGCCACCCGCAAACGCGACCAGCGATGTCGTGAACGCCAGGCTGCGCGTGTTCTGCTCCTCCGAGAAGATCGTGTCGGTCAACGTCGTCTCGGCCGGCACCATGACGCCCATTTCCGGACCGACTCCGAAGATGCTGTCCTCCGAATTCACCTGCGTCAGGATCAGATCCGCCAGGTGCACGAGCGCCGATTCCGGCAGCACGCTGCTCACGTCCTCGAACTTCAGGTAGGTGTGCATCCGGTAGCCGTCGCTCACCACCAGATTGGTGCCGGGCGAGTAGGCCGCATCGAACTCGACCACGGTGAGCTGGCGCTCCGGATTCACGGTGACGATGGCGCCCGCAGGTTCGTCGTCGGAGAAACCGATGAAGCTCGCGGTCGGACCTCCGCCCGTGCCCTTGTACGGCACGTCGACGAGGCCGGGGCCGCCGTCCTCGAAGCCGCTGAACACGACCGCCACGTTGACCGCGAGCGTGTCGGCGTTCGCCCGCACCGAATCGAAGTCCACGAGGCTGCCGAGATCGACAGCGAAGTCGATCTCGAGCGTACCGCTCGTGATGTCGTCCCCGGACAGGCTGATGTCGGGCGCCACCGAGCCGGGCTCGAGATCGGGAAGACCGGTGAGGATCGAGTCGGTGCTCCACCCGCGCGCCTGGGGCGTGACCTCGCGCAACGAGAGGCGCATCGTCCCTTCGAAGGACGTCGCCCCGAGCGAGTCGGCGGCGATCCTCAGGTTCGCCGTGTCGAGGCGCAAGGTCTCCGCCTCGTCGACCACGAAGGACGGCACCCGGAAGGCGTAGAGGATGTGCGTCGTGTAGGCGGCCTGCGAGCCGAGCTGGCCGGTCGGCGACTGCCCGAGCGACACGGGCAGGTGAAAGACCGTGTCCACCTGCACCGCCGTGAGCTCGACGGTGCGCAGTGTGTCGGGCGGTGTGCGCGACTCGCTGCCGAGGCTGGTGGGATCGTCCTCGCCGCAGGCCAGAACCAGCGCCACGAGGAGCAGAAGCCCGCAGGCCCGCCGCGCCGCGCGGTGGCCGCCTCTCCCGGTGCCCGAGGATCCGCCGTCAGGCGACCGACCCGACGCGCGATGTGTGGCGGTGTCCGTGGTGTCGAGCACTCGATTCCCTTCCGGTGATCCCGCTGCCCGGCGACGTGCCCGCCGGGCGCGAGGGCAGTCAACACATTGTCAGCGGAAGGCGTCAAGGGACGTCTCGGGCCGGGCGCTGTCCAGGGGGAAGATAGATGAAACGCACCGTGACGACGAGGTTTTCGTCCGGGAAGCCAGCCGGGAGCTTCCGGAACGGGGCCGCGCCGATCATCGCCGCCTTGCTCGCCTGGTGCAGGGACTCGTGCCCGTGGGTCTCGAGGACCTCGGCCTCGACGATCTTGCCGTCCCGGTCGATGATCGCCCGCACCAGCGTCCAGCCGCCCTGGAGGATCCCGTAGGGGGTGTACGCGGCGGGCGGGTGCCAGGCGGCGTAGAGCTTGGCGCGCATGTGGTGCCAGTACGGCTCGTAGTCCCATGCGCGCGTGCTGAACGCGTACTCGCCGAAGTCGAGAGCGCCGGCCTCGCCGAGCCCCTCCATACGCCGGGCCCCGTACCCGGGCCGTTGGGGATTCCGCCTGCGCCCGGTCAGCACGAACTCCTCCGACCTCGGCAGCGCGTCGCGCAGACCGGGCCGCAGGTCGCCCAGCTGCTCGAGCGCGGCCGGCGACCGCCGCTCGGCCAGCCTCTCCTCGCCGCCCCCGCCCGGGGCATCTGCATCGGCCCCGGTGCCTGGAATGCTGTTGTCCGGCCCGATCTCGCCACCGAGAGGAACGGCGGTGTCCCTGTCGTCCTGCACCAGGTCGCGCGCCCGGCTGTCGAAGCGGCCGAGGATGTCGGTGTCCGGGGCCGCGTCCACGCGGCTCGCTTCCGAGACGTCTGCGGTGATCTCGTTGAAGCGGAAGCGCACGATCTGCATCTCGGGATCGGCCGGCGTGACGGAACCCGCCAGAAGGCTGCTCAGAGCCGGCGCGACCACCCATCCGGCCAGCAGAATCGTCAGGTGCAACAGGACCGAGAGGCCGAGAGCCCAGCCCAGACTGCCACGGAGAGCTTCTGCGTCGATCGTACGGATGGCGACTCCTCGGACGGGCTCGGCCTCCCGCCGGCGCCTGCCCGGCTGGCGCGAGGCTCGCCTTTTCAACAATATAGCAGGCCGGTTCGATCCCGAAAGGCACCCGTGCCCGGCACGCTCGGGGCCCCCGCGACCCGGCGCAGACTGTTCTACGGGCTCGTCCAGCAGCCAGTGGCCGCCGACGCCGTCCCACAGGCGACTCGTTGGCGGAGTCCACGGCAGGGAGTCACAAGATGCTGGGGGTACCTGAGCGAAATGGATGCCCCCTCGCCCGGCTTCCGATCGACCGGACTGTCGGTGCGGGTCGCGTCTCGCTTCAACGCCCGTCTGTCCCCAGAGGATCGCTTGCGGTCAGACGCGCTCGAGATCGGCGAAGACCAGGCCGGCGAAGTACTCGCGCAGGCCAGGAACGTGGGTCAGGGGGCGCAGGAAGCCGAACTTGGGGACCACGTAGTGGATCTTGCGGGGGCGAAGCGTGGGCTCGGCTGCGAGGATCTCATGGAAGCGCCCCACGGTGATGCCGTTCACGCAGTTCTCGAAGTACTCGACGATCTCCCGGTAGCGCCTCTCGGCGCGCGCGTCGGCGTCGTCTCCGCCCTTGGCGCGCTCCTCGTCGAGCACGGCGCGCTCCAGCGTCGCGTACAGCACCTTGCGCGGCAGAACGATTTGGCACCAGGGGATCTTCACGTGATCGTAGAGGTGCGAGCCGAGCGGTGAGCGGTACGGCGTGAAGTAGATGTAGAGGCGGCCGCCGGGTTTCAGCACTCGGCCGAGCTCGCGGAGGGCGGCGGCCGGATCGGCGAAGTGCTCCATCGAGTCGTTCGCCGTGACCACCGTGAACTCGCCGTCGGCGAACGGCATGCGCATGGCATCGCCCACGGCGATGTGGACGCGGTCGGCGACTTTGCGCGACGCCGCGAAGCGCGCGCTCTGTGCGGCGTGGCGCATCTCCAGATCGATGCCGAACACGCTCGCGGCGCCGCTCTCGGCATACCACACGGTCTTGCCACCCATGCCGCAGCCGACGTCGAGCATGCGCGCCCCCTGCAGGAGCTGGGCACCGAAATGCTCGAGGAACACCTGACGACCGACGTCGTACTCCCACTGCGAGTAGGCTTCGTCCGACTCGCGGCCACCGACGTTGGGGCGCGGGAAGAGACGATTGATCCGGACGACGGCTTCGACGAGCAAGTTCATCGACTGACGATGGAATCGAGGATGTACGTGGGATGGATCTCGCTCTGCTCCATGACCTTCTCGGCCTCGTCGCGGGAGCGGTGCCAGCCGGAGAGCACCAGCAGGGTGTCGTAGCCCATGTCGACGCCGCCGCGGATGCCGCTCTCGACGTTGTCGTCGACGACGAGGACGCGAGGCGATTCGATCTGCCTCTGCTGCTGGACACGCTTGATGGCCAGCTCGAAGATCGGCCGGTACGGCTTGCCGAGCCGGCGGACCTCGACACCGAGCTCGCGCTCGAAGAGATTGGCCAGGGCGCCCGCGACGAGTGTGATCTCGCCGTGCCCCGTCGGTGTGAACACGTCGGGGTTCGTGCAGATGACGGGCACCTGGTTGCGGTAGACGGCGTTGCAGGCGGCGTCGAGGACCTCCTTGTTCAGCTGGCGCGAGCTGCCGATGACCACCGCCTTGGCCTGCGCGTAGCGCTTGCGCGCCTCCGAGTCCGCGATCACCAGGCCACCGGCGCGCCGGATGTACTCGGCGGCCGGCTCGTTGCCGATGCTGAGCAACGGCTGCCCCACCAGAGCGCTCCGCGCCAACTCCTCGACCAGCACCTCACCCGCCGTGATCAAGCGCTCGGTTGGAATCTCGAGGCCGATCTGCGCGAGCCAGCGCGTGATCTGCTCGGGAAGCGCCGTGCCGTTGTTGGTGATGAAGTAGATGCGCGGACCGTCGGGCTCGACGGCCTCGAGGAGCGCCGGGACGCCCTGGATGCCCTCGCGCCCCAGATGCAGGACGCCGTCGATGTCGCAGAGGACGATGTCGTACTTGCGGAAGATTTCCAGACTCCGCATCTCTCCCCCGGCGAGGCGAACGGACGAACCGCACGACGCGGCTCACGATCCTACACCTTTCGATGCCTGCGCGCCCGGCCCGCACCCCGGCCCCCCCGCCCGCCGGGCCCCGG
>JBHHXQ010000326.1:0-4307 GCA_046757105.1 Candidatus Krumholzibacteriia bacterium | reverse complement strand
CAGCGCCGGGCCGGCGCGGACTTCGAGGGCGACGCCGGACAGATGGGGGAAGCTGCGAAGGATCTCACGAGCGCGCTCGCGCCGGCCGCTCGAAACCGGCGCGAGGTCCAGCGTCTCGCCGCCCGAGACGCCCGCGGGTGAGAGCCGCAGACCTCCCTCGGAAGCGAAGTGGAGATGGAATCGCCGGCCGTCGGGAGGCCGGAAGCCGACCTCGCCCGGTCGTCCCATCGTGTCGAACACGATGAGGTCGCGTGCGATCCAGTGGGCGCGCATGCGGCTCAGATCTCCCAAGGCCAGCGTGGCGACCTCCGGAGGAGTGTCGTGGATGGCCGTTCGACCCGAGACGAGCCAGATCTCTCGGCCCTGATCCTTCAGGATCACGAACATGTCGGGGCCCGGGTCCTTGGTGTCGCCCTTGTGCACGATGAAGCCGAGGCGCTCGGCGTCGTGCTCGAGCCCCACGTCCCAGTAGAGACCGTACGAGTCCGTTCCGGCAGGCTCGAGCGGCCGGTCCCAGCCGACCTGCTCCTGCGTGTCTTCCCAGACGTGCAGCCCCCATCCGTCGTAGCTGCCGTCCGGCCGATGGTAGTGGATGCGGGCGAAGCCTTCCCGAAGAGGCGAGGCGGGGGCCGCTTCGGCTCGATCGGAGGCGACCGGTGCGCCTCCACCAATCAGGCGCACGGCGTTCTGGCCGCCGAAACCGTCGTCCACGTACGAGCTCGCCTGCGGGTCCACGGGCCCGCCGTCGCGTGCGATCTCCATGTCGCGGGGCCACTCCCCGTCGATGAAGAACTTGTACGGATGCGTGCCAGGCTGCAGGTCGATCGTCACGGACCACGAGCCGTCCGCCTGACGTTCCATCGGTGTTTCGCCCCAGCCGTTGAAGCTGCCGCGCAGCGAGACGCTCTGGACATCCGTTCCCGGGGGCGGGAGGTACCTGAACGTCACGTTCTCGGCCATGGCATTCCCGGACAACAGCAGCGCCGCACCCCAAAGAGTCCCACAGCGATCCAAACCGATCACCCTTCTGCCGGAGGCCATGCGGATCCAGGGCGCGGGAACCATAGCACGAAAGCTGGGGCGGCAAGGGGGCAGTCGGGCAGGTCAGACGCCTGCGTCCAACACGTTTTCGAGATCGTTCTTCCGCTCCCCGATCACGCGACCTCCACGGATCGAGAACTCGTGCGACGGGTGATGATCGAGGTGATGAGCACGGCGTCTGGAACGCAACCGGGGACGAGCAGGAGCGGAGGCGGGCGCGAGCGGCGTGAATCGCATCGCGCACCGCCTCGGAAACGTGGGACACGTGGAGCGCTTGGGGAGGCAAGCCATCGCGTCCATCCGGGGCTCGTGTCGGCCATGCGTCCACGAGCGCTCCACGCCTGTTGGCCTCGGGCACGAGGCCGTCGCCTTCACACGGAATATCTGCTCGACGGATGCCGGGTGACAAGCCTCCCGGGACTTCATTCACCGTGCGCGAGAAGCCGGTGCGCCGATTCTGCCCGTGACCCTGCCGGCGCATTTCCGGATTGCTGTTTCGGGCCGCGATTCCGGATCCGCGCGCAGCGTCACGGCGCAACTGCTCGGTTTCGGAAGAGGATTGGCACTGAAGGACTCTCCGCTGGCTCTTCGGCGGCTCGGTTGGGGACGCAGCACATCCCGGAAACACGACAGCGGGATGATGAAGACGTGCGTCTGCGTACGGCCACGATCAAGCTCGGCGGATCGGCGATGACGTGCATCGACAGCGCGCGACTGGCGTGGAGCTAGAGCGGCCGAGCCCGAGGCGGGTGCGATCACGTCGAGAGCGGGGCCGGCGGGCGCGCGTCTCCGGGGCTTCCAGGAGCGCTCCTCGCGCCCCGAGCGGATCTCCGGCGCATTCCGGACAAATCGGGTCCGTTGACGTCCGAAAGGGTGCGCGGCCAGATTCGGGTGGAAAGAGCAGTCAGCGACCGAACACTCCAGGGCCCCCGACGTCGTGCGGAGCGTTCTGGGGGAAGGAGAGAAGCATGGGTTTCGAGCTCGGCCCACGGCGAGGCACGTCCATCCGGATCGCCGCGGAGATCGACGCATCGGGGGCGCCGCTTTCGGAACAGGAGCTGGGCTTCTTCGAAGGTTTCGATCTCGTCTACCGGTCTCTGTGCGCCGTCCTGTACAACTACGTCCCGTCCTCCGGCCATCCCGGCGGGTCCATCTCGTCCGGGCGTTTCGTGGCCGGGATCGTGTTCGATGCGCTGGACTACGACGTCGGCCGGCCCGACCGCGAAGACGCCGACGTCATCTCGTACGCGGCGGGCCACAAGGCCCTCGGGCTCTACGCCATGTGGGCGCTGCGCAACGAGGTGCTGCGCGTCGGTGCGCCCGAGCTCTTGCCGAAGCAGGTGGGCCAGCAGCTCCGCCTGGAGGATCTCCTCGGATTCCGCCGCAATCCGGTGACACGGACGCCGCTGTTCGAGAAGTACGCAGCCAAACCTCTCGATGGTCACCCGACGCCGGCGACGCCTTTCGTGCGCCTGTCGACCGGCGCCTCGGGCGTCGGCGTGTCGACGTCCCTGGGGCTCGCCCTGGGCGCGCGCGATTACTACGGGCCGCGGGCTCCGCGCATCCACATCGTGGAAGGAGAAGGTGGGCTCACACCGGGACGCGTCTCCGAGGCCCTGGCCGCAGCGGGCACCGCGTGTCTCGACAATGCGATCATGCACCTCGACTGGAACCAGGCTTCCATCGACAGCAACCGTGTGTGCCGCGAAGGTGAACTGCCCGGAGAGTACGTGCAGTGGACCCCCATGGAGCTCGCCTTCCTGCACGACTGGAACGTGATCGAGGTCGCGGACGGCATGGACTTCCAGCAGATCATTGCGGCGCAGCGCAAGGCGCTGGCGCTCGAGACCACGCAGCCGACGGTGATCGTGTACCGCACGATCAAGGGCTGGCAGTACGGGATCGAGGGCCGGGCCTCGCACGGGGCCGGCCACAAGCTGTGCTCGGAAGGTTTCTACGCGGCGCTGCAACCGCTTCTCGGAGACCGCACGTCCGCGCTGCCGACCTGCTGCCACCTCGAGCAGGCGCGCTGCGCGGCGCCTGGCGGCCAGGATGTGGTGGAGGAGTGCTTCTGGCAGGCCCTGGGCGTCATCCGCCAGGAGATCGAGGGCCGCACCGAGATGGTCGAGTGCCGGGCCGGCCGGCTCGCCGGCGCGCGCCGGCGACTCGACCGCCGCGCCCGCAAGCCGAGACGCGGAGCGCCGCGGGTCGACGCGGTCTACGAGGTCGCCGAGCGCGACGGCAAGCGCATCCCCGAGGAGTTCGCGCTCGAGCCGGGAACGTCGACCACGCTGCGGGGCGAGCTCGGCCGTGTGCTCAACCACTACAACAAGGCGAGCGGAGGCGCCTTCCTGGTGGCGGCCGCCGATCTCCTGGACTCGACGAGCGTCAGCAAGGCGGCGGGTGGGTTCGAGGCCGGGTACTACAACGCGTCCACCAACCCGCACGCGCGGCGGCTATCGGTCGGAGGCATCTGCGAGGACGCGATGTCCGGCCTGGTCTCGGGCCTGTCGAGCTACGGCCGGCACATCGGTGCCGCGTCGTCGTACGGCGCCTTCATGGCGCCGCTCGGACACATTGCATCGCGGCTGCATGCGATCGGGAACCAGGCGCGCGAGTCCGTCTCGGGGGCTCCGTACCGGCCGATGTTCCTGGTGTGCGCGCATGCCGGGCTCAAGACGGGTGAAGACGGTCCGACTCATGCAGATCCGCAGGCCCTGCAGCTCCTGCAGGGCAACTTCCCGCCGCGGACGCTCGTCACGCTGACGCCGTGGGACCCGCAGGAACTGTGGCCGCTGGTGAGCGCCGCCCTGGAGCTGCGCCCCACCGTGATCGCCCCGTTCGTCACGCGTCCCCCGGAGCGCGTCCCGGATCGCCAGCAGCTCGGCCTGGCGCCGGCCACCGATTCACGCGCCGGGGTCTATCTCCTGCGGCGACCGCGCGGGGCCGGCGGCGGAACCCTGGTCCTGCAGGGCAGCGGGGTCACGATGGCCTTCGTCGAGGACGTGCTGCCGCGGCTGGATCGCGAGGGAATCGACGTGCACGTGTACTACGTGTCGAGCGCCGAGCTCTTCGACGCGCTGCCTGCCGAGGAGCGCCGGCGCATCTTCCCCGAGGCCCGCGCCCGGGAGGCGATGGGCATCACCGGCTTCACGCTTCCCACGATGCATCGTTGGGTGACCTCCGAGCGCGGCCGCTCCCACACGCTGTACCCCTTCAAGACGGGGCACTTGCTGGGGCGCGGCAGGGCTCCGATGGTGCTGCGG
>JBHHXQ010000325.1:0-4312 GCA_046757105.1 Candidatus Krumholzibacteriia bacterium | reverse complement strand
GGTACTGGCGATCGGTGGCCGTGGACCCGGACAACCCCGACGGCTGGCTGGCGCAGATGGTCGTGAGCGTCACCGGCCCGTAGCCTACCCGGCAACGGGCGGAACGAGCTCCGTCCGGGCGGAGGCGCCCGTCGATGCAGTACACCCTGGGCGCCGAAATCACCTTCTTGAAACGAAGTCCTGGGTGATGAGGGTTCTAGACCGAACTTCCAACATCCAAAGACCATAACTGTTTGGGTGAAAAAGCTTTGTCTGTCGGAGCAAGGTAGCGTACTGCTTACATGGTTCGGGGATTGACCTTAAGCAGGTCGAAGACATTCTGCTGCAAGGGAGTGG
This sequence comes from Candidatus Krumholzibacteriia bacterium, assembly GCA_046757105.1. Lineage (GTDB taxonomy): Bacteria > Krumholzibacteriota > Krumholzibacteriia > JBHHXQ01. Next base: position 3,976 of record JBHHXQ010000325.1, on the reverse strand, counting down.
GACGGGTGATGCTGACAAAACTGAGTCCGGTAGGCCGGTGTTCGACTTGATTTTTGGTGAGGGTAGCGAGGTCGGCAAGAAGAGTTCTGAAGCTGTGGACGGGTAGCCCTTGCGGGGTCTTTTTGGTAGAAGCCTTGGCTTGGGCAGAGTCGGACACCAAGGCGGGGCTGACGATAGATGAGCGTTTTGCTTGGGCACCGTCGGGGTCGTCGTCGTCAAAAAGCATGGAAGCGAGCGCCTTTCGCATGTGCCATTCCACGTAGTAGGCCAGCATGCACAGAAAGATATGAGCCCGGACCCGTTCCGAGTTGTAGTGGAAGATCGGTCGAACTTCTAGGTCCACAGTTTTGTAGCTTCGAAAAGCGCGTTCAACAACGGCCAATCCCTTGTAGGTTTTCACCGCCTCTTCGGCGGATATGTCCTCTTCGCCAAGGCTGGTGCGGACAATGTAGATACCATCGAGGGCCTTTTCGCGTTCGATACTTTCGTGGTTTCGCTCGAACTCGAAGCTGTCGTCGTTGATGGTGTAGCGAAAGTGTTTGCCCATCTTGCTCCGCGCGAAGACTCGTCCCACGCGCACGCCGATCGCCGCTTTGCCTCGCAGCGGGCGGCTTTCGCGCTTCGTGGCCTTGCGAATCTCTTCTAGCTTCGACTCCGTTGCCGCAAGCATCTCTTGTCGTTTGCGAGCTCGTTCTGCAGCGAGAAGAGGGTTGCGGCACGCAATGAGCCGCTCGCCTGGAAACTTGGGATGATGAATCTCCGCCAAATCCACTTCGTCGAACAGGGAGGGCTGGAGCATGCCGTCGTTGACCAGCTTGCGAATCTGGGGCGAGCGAAGCGAGCTGATCCACTCGAGACCTTCGACCCCTCTCAGCTCCTCGCGAATCCGCGCTTCGGTGATCATCCCTCGGTCACCCACGAAAACAACTCGCTCGAGCTCGAAGCGTTCTCGGACTTTAAGAATCTGGCTCGTCAGAGTTCGGGGGTCCCCCGTGTTACCCTCGAAAACCTCGACCCCGATCGGCCGGCCTTCGCGCTCACAGAGCAGACCGAAAACAACCTGTAGTTTGTCCTTTTTGCGGTCTCTCGAGTAGCCCAGCTTGGCCAGAGGACACGAGCGGCCTTCGAGCCAAGTGGACGTCACATCGTATAAAACCAGACTGCCCTGCTGCAGATGCCGCTTCGCCAGGCTTTTTTCAATCGACGGTTGACGGCTTCGAAGCCAATCCAGAGCCTCATAGAGATCGTTTTCGTTGACGTCATCAAGCCCCAAACACTCACCGAGCGACGAGGTCAGTGTCTGTTTCGACAGCGCGCGCGCTGTCGCCAGCTTCGATGCCGGCTCCACGATGCGGCCCACGATCATGGCAACCGCGAGATCGCGCTGTCGGCTCGGACGGCTATGAAGCATTCGTTCCAAGCCCAGCTTGCGCAGCGTGCCCAGCACGGCGGCCACATGACCGTGAGGACGGCTCCGGGTAATCTCCATCTGCTCGGCGTCGCCCATTGGGACGTGGCCTTTCAGAAGCTGGCGAAGCGCTTCGATGCGAGCGGGCTCCCAATGGGTGATATTGGCGAGGGTCCGAGTCTTGACTTTGCCGCCTACGCGGTAGCTCTCGCGGATGAGAATGGCTGGGGGCGAGTTGCGATTGGGTACGGTCGCCACATACATGCGTGAAGGATACCCGATTCGTATCTAGGAATCAAGCGGTTTATGCATTATTACATGCCTACGCCAACCTGCCCAAACCACTAGAAATGCCTCTGACTCAGAGGCTTACATGCGTCTAGCTCTGGAAGTTCGGTCTAGCGTAGCGGCTTCGGCGCTAGAGCCTTCCTTCGGCCTTGCGCTGCTCGACATCCCAGAACGTCTGATACACCCGCCGGCGCTCGATCATCGTTTGGGCCATCAGCCGCTCCGAGCCCGGGACGTCTTTCGTCTCCAAGACGAGGTCGGCGAGCAAGGCGAAGGCCTGCGTGCCTTCCGCGGTCTTGAGCTCGTCGCCGACGAGAACGAGAAAGACCCGCCGTCTTATCTCAGGTGGCAGAGTGCACACGAGCCGGTAGAGGTTCCGGTCCTCGGGCACGGTGTGCCGGCTGGTCACGACGACGGGGTACTCACCCTGCTGGAGTCGCAAGATTTTTTCGTCGAGCTGCGGGTCGAGACCCTCGGCCGCGAAACCGAGCCGGCCGAGCGTCTGGCTCCATGGTGCTCGCGAGCTCGGGACTCGGGAAGGACACGAGGGCCTTGCCCCTTGGGGGCGCGGCAGGAGGGGCCACCGGCGCGGGAGCCGCCGCAGCCGTCCCGCCCTTTCCCGGAAGCTTGACCGTCGCCTGGCACTTGGGACACTTGAGCATGAAGGCCGAATCGGGAACTTTGGCGTCGTCGAGGACGAGCGGCTGGGAGCACTTGGGACAGTTCGTCTGCACGCGTCTACCTCTCGATCAAGTTGTCCATTTCCGAGCCCGTTACCGGGCCGCCCGCGGGAGCGGCGCCGTTTCCGCCTCCCGCCTCCGCGCCTTCCATCGAAAGCCTGAGCTTCAAGTTCGCTGCATTCGAGGCGTAGGACAAGCCGGTCTCCATGTCGAGGGCTCCCGACTCGATGAGCCGCTTGAGCTCCGAGTCGAACGACTGCATGCCCTCGAGCGCGCCGTCCTCCATCGCATCGAGCAAGCTCTTTCCCTCCTCCTCGCCCTCCCGGATGTAGTCTCGAGTCCGGGCCGTGCCCCGAAGGATCTCGCAAACCGCCATGCGCCGGCCATCTTTATTGGGAACGAGTCGCTGGCTTATGATCCACTGAAAGGACTGTGAAAAGCGGGTCCGGATCTGCCGTTCCTCGTTCTTCGGGAAGACGCCGACGATGCGGTCGATGGTCTTGGAGGCGTCGATGGTGTGGAGCGTCGAGAGCACCAGGTGCCCCGTCTCCGCCGCCTCGAGCGCCGTGTTGATCGTCTCGACGTCCCGCATCTCACCGACGAGGATCACTTTGGGCGCTTGCCGGAGCGCCGCCCGCAGGGCGTGGGCGAAGTTCTCGGTGTCGGCGCCGATCTCACGCTGATTGATGGTCGCCTTCAGCGATGGGTACAGGTACTCGATGGGGTCCTCGATGGTGATGACGTGGATCGCCTTCTCCTGGTTCATCTTGTTGATGACGGCGGCGAGCGTCGTCGATTTCCCCGAGCCGGTAGGTCCGGTGACGAGCACGATCCCCGTCCGCTCCTGGGTGATCTCATTGATCTGCGGCGGAAGACCGAGCTCTTCGATCGTCGGGATACGGTTGGGAATCACCCGGAGCACGATGGAGTAGGAGCCCCGTTGAGAAAAAATGCTGACTCGAAACCGCGTCTTCTGGGCCAAAGAATACGACAGGTCCACGGAGCCGGTGCGGAGGAGACGCTCCGTCAAGTCGCGCTTGCCCCCGAGGAGCCGCATCGCGATGAGCTCGGTCTGGTAGGGCGCAAGCTTGTCGACACCGGCGTAGGGAACCGGCTGGAGCTTGCCCGAGACCTCCACTCGGGGTGGTTTCCCTACGGAGAGATTCAAGTCGGAGACGTCGGGTGCCACGTCGAGCATCTTCGCGAGCAGAGGGTTCAGATCGAAATACGCCATAGGCGGAAAGCCTCCACGGGAACGGCGACACGAGTTGTGATGGAAGGCTTTCTTGTAACATGCAGCGCCAGATGACGACCTCGATTCCCTTCGCCGGATGCTTTACCGATGCCGATGACGTGCGCCTCGCCTTCATCGGCATCGCCGACGACTCGCAGTCGAGCTTTCTCGAAGGGGCCGCGAAAGCGCCCCCCGTCATCCGGAGTGCTTATGACGGCAACGCCTTCAACGCCACCACCGAGTCCGGCGTCGACCTGAGCGCGAGCGTCAACGATCGCGGAGACCTGCGCCCCGGGAAGAGCTGGGAGCAACGCGCGGCTTGGTACCGGAAACGGCTCGAAGAGGTGTGGAGAAGCGCCCGAACTC
>JBHHXQ010000324.1:0-4321 GCA_046757105.1 Candidatus Krumholzibacteriia bacterium | reverse complement strand
CGCCGGTGGGAGCAACAGCGTGAGGCCTAGTGTGATGCCAATGACGAGCATTGCACTCTGACGCATTTGGGGTCTCCCTGTCGTCGCAGGCGATCAAGCGTCCCCCGACGCTCCGCGCCGGGGCCTGTACAAACCTGTATCGGAATCGTACGAAGCAGTTTAGAACCTTTGGCGCTCGACATCAAGCCCGAGCGCACCCGGGTGCGTCCGGGGCTCGCGGGGCTCGTGCATCGAGCCCGCCAGGCTCCGGGGGTGCGCCGCGGTCGTCACAGGGGGTGTGGGCTGCCGGGCGGGGCACGACTCGGGGGTGGAGGGCCTGGCGGGCGCGAGCGCCCCGGATCACCCGGAGCGGCCACACCCGGCGCGCTCGCATCGGTGGCTCGTCACGTCCTGGAGTGCGCCCCGCGCATGGCCGTGGTCAGCGCTGTCGCCAGGTCGACGGAGGTGTACTCACTGGCGTTCAGGTTGTGCAGCACGTCGTGCACGAGCGACTCGTCACACCAGAACCCCTGATCGAGCATCCACAAGCTGGCGAAGAGCGCCTCGTCCGGATCGGTCTCGTGACCGCACTGCACGAGGAGACCGGCGTACCACATGGCGAGAACGGCCGAGGAGATCAGCACGTGCCAGCCTGCGATCATCCCCGAGGGTGCCGTGAGGCAGGCACATCCGAGGAGGCGATGCTGCAGGTACAGGCCGAGCACGCGGCGATCGTCTGCGGACAGCTGCGGTAGCCCGAGGCCGGGTCGCCGCTCCGCCTCCTCGAGCAGGTCGCGGGCCCAGTCGGCGAAGGCGCGCGAGCTCGCATGCTCGATCAGGTGTCCAGTCAAGCCGCGGACGTACTGCTGCAGCGTTTGCATCGGCTCCGACGGGTAGCCGAGCTGCTCGGGCTGTGCTTTCTGTTTCTCGGCCCAGACTTCCTGCAGCACCGACAGGTCGCACCTCGCCCCGCGACGCAGCTCGCGGAGCGTGAGCTCGACCGCATCCAGCCGCCGTCGCCCGCGCGCCAGAGCCGCGGCGGGATCCTCCGACCAGGCATGCAGATCTTCCTGCAGCCCGTCGATGATCCAGTAGTAGTGGTTCCATTCGAGCGGCCGATCCGGCGTCAGCCGTGCCTCGTGGACGTCGTGGATCGGCACGTGACGCAGGGGCGCCTCCTCCGTGTCGAGCTCCACGGTGATCTCGAAGGGCCACCGCTGGAGGAGCGTGCGCAACACGTGGCGACTGGACGGCATCGACTGCAGGCACACGCGATGCGGCGTGCGTAGTGCGAATACGGGCTCGAGAGGTGGCAGATCGAGGAGTGCGCTCGGAAGCCAGCGGGTGAGATGGCGTTCCTCGCTCCGTCCCTCCAGGCGCTCCTCCGGGTGCATTGCTGGCCCTCCCTGGCTCGCAGCTGCTGTGTGTGGAATCGGTGTCCGTGACGTGAGTCGCCGAGCGCACCTCATGCAAGCGGGGTTCCAGCGAGGACGGACATCCGGTACCGCACGTCGACGTGTGGCCCCAGACGGGTGCGGCTGCACCTTCTCCGTCGTTGCCAACTGTTCTACCCTGTGGCTTCCGGTGGTTCGAAACGAGCGAGGAGGTGTCCCCCGGTGCGAGCGAGGTCCTCACAGGTGCTGCGCGCGGAGGCCGATGCCTGGCGCATCCGCGGGCCGCTGCGCGTCACCGGAACGCTCGAGCCTCCCGCCGACAAGTCGATCGCGCACCGGGCGGTTCTGCTGGCAGCGCTGGCGGGCGGCCTCTAGTTCGGTGATGTCCACCAGCTGCGCGGTCTTTCCGGAGCCGAAGACGTCGAGCGCACGCTGGCCGCAGTCGAGGATCTCGGTGTCCGCGTCGATTCGCGAGGGCCGGATCGCATCGTGCACGGGGTCGGGCTGCACGGACTGCGCCCCTCGAAGGAACCGCTCGACTGCGGCAACTCTGGAACGACCATGCGTCTTCTGGCGGGAATCCTGGCGGCGCAACCCTTCACGTCGACGCTCGTCGGCGACACGTCGCTGATGCGGCGTCCCATGCGGCGCATCGCCGGACCCCTCGGTGCCATGGGAGCCGAGGTCGACTGCCTGGGGCCGGGCGACCTCCCGCCCGTGCGGCGGCGCGGGCCGCGCAGCGGCCGGCTGCGCGGCATCGAGCACCACCTGGAGGTGGACAGCGCACAGGTGCGCTCGGCGATTCTGCTGGCTGCGCTGCACGCCGCTGGCCCCACGCGCCTCCGGCCGGCCGGCGTCGCTCGCGATCACACCGAACGCATGCTCCGGGCACTCGGCGTTCACCTGCAGCCCGTCGCCGGGGGGCTGGTGCTTCTGCCGACGCAGCAGTCCCGCAGCTGGAGCGGGTTCGATCTGTGCATCCCGGGGGATCTCTCCGCCGCCGCATTCTTCGCCGGGCTGGCCGCGGTCACACCGGGCGCGCGTCTCGGCCTGCGTGGTGTCGGGCTCAACCCGGGCCGCGTGCGATACCTCGAGATCCTGCGCGGCGCCGGTGCAACGATCCGCATCCTCCGGAAGGGCGAGGCGCTGGGGGAGCCCTGGGGCGATGTGCACGTGGCCGGCACCGTGTTCCGGGCGCTGCGCCTCGCAGGCGACGACGTGGTGCGCTGCATCGACGAGATTCCGGCCTTGCTCGCCGCCTGCGCGCTTGCGGGCTGTGCGGCGGAGGTGCGCGACGCGGCCGAGCTGCGTGTCAAGGAAAGTGATCGGATCGCCGGAATCGCGGCGCTGCTGCGCGCCTTCGGGGCCCGTGTGCAAGCGGGGCGCAATGGCCTGCAGCTGCGTGCGGCCGGCACGCTGCGCGCGGCGCGTGTCGACTCGCTCGGCGATCATCGCCTGGCGATGGCGGCAGCCATGCTGGCCGCGCGGGCCCCGGGCGACAGCCACATCCGAGGCATCGGCTGCGTGCGCACCTCGTATCCCGGGTTCGCTTCCGACTTCCGACGTCTGGCCCGCCCGGAGCACCACTGAAGGACCAACCTGGGGATGCGCCCGGTCGTCCCGCACTTCGGGACCTGTCGCAGAAGCGGGAGCGTGCCGGGCGGCGGTGCGTTTCCTGGATGCGGGATCCCGGATCTCTTGCGCTCCGATCGTTGTCGCTCTTCGGGCGCCGTTGCGAGCCGCACGTCGACCCGAGCAAGAACGTGCGACGGACGCACGATCCGGAATTCCAAAACATCCGGAGGATGGCGACCGCGACGTCGTCCCTCGTGGGACGGGCCGCTCCGGATGCGCCGCGTTGCGTCAACGGACGGAGCATTGCGGGCTCGACGGCCCGACGGGGCTGGCGTGTCCAGCTGCGGTTGGCGCGCCGAGGGCCGTTGGGTCCGCCCCCTGCAATCGTGATCCAGAGCCGATCCCGACACGGAATCCTCCGGCTTCGTCTGGCACGTGCATAGCCGACGAGGCCGTGGAGGCTGGTCTTCGAGGGAGGTGCGGGATGGGACACCACTCATCGAGGCCGCTGCTGCCGGACCCGCGGCGTCAGGTGGGTCTCGCGGCAGCGGCGCAAGCGGCCCTCGTCGTTCCTCTGATGCTCTACGTTTCGCAGCTCGTTCTGTCGATGAAGCTCTCCACGCCGGATGCGCAGCTGGCACTGCTGCAGCTCGTCGCGCTGTTCCAGGTCGTGACGAGTCTCGTTCTGGTGGTCTCGACCGCTTGGCACGCACGAAGCCACGAGGAGGCCTGGCGCGCGGTCGCCGGAGCCGTCGTGGACGAAGCCGCCGCCCGGGCGTCACTGCAGGCACGGCGTGCCCTCGGGTTGCACGGCGACCTGGTCCGCGATACCTGTCTCGGTGCGACCGCGGTGGTGCTGGCGCTGGCGATGACGCAGGTCATGGGGGGAGCACCGCTGGGGGAAGTGGCGCTGACGCTCCTGCTCGGCTCGGCCTACGTGCTGTGTGTGGCTGTCACGACCGAGGTCGTCATCGAGTCGATGGCGTTTCCGGATCGCTTGGAAGCGCCCGTGGAAGCGGGCACGGCAGCGGATGGCGCACAGTCACGCCTGGTCAACCCGGGCGCGACCGCTGCTGCTGCGGTCGCGTGTGCCATGGCGGCGACGATCGCTCTCGGGTCTGGTCCCGATCTCCCACACGGCAGCACCCTGCGCGCGCTCGTCGGGTTCCTGAGCGTGGGTCTGGTTGCGGCGCACGCGGGTCTGCGGAGCGACTCGTTGCGCCGCAGCGTCCGGGCTCTGGAGGGGGCGCTGCGCCGGTGCGCCAGCGGCGAGCTCGTCAGGCCGAAACCCACCTGCCTCGATCCGGCGCTGCGCCGCCGCGCACGCGCCCGCGCGGGCGGCGTGCCTGCGCTGCAGGCGGCGCGCCGCGCTG
>JBHHXQ010000323.1:0-4349 GCA_046757105.1 Candidatus Krumholzibacteriia bacterium | reverse complement strand
GCGAGAGGCTCGATCGAGGGCGCGGCTCGGTGCTCGACGGAGAGATGGATGCGATCTCCGACACGGCGGAGATAGAGGTTGGAATCCCCCCAGGCGTGCAGTTCGGAGCTTCCCCGGAGCGCCTGTCCGGCGCGAGCGTGTCCGCCCTTCCGGGAGTGGTGCACGAGAAGCACGGCGGTGTGCAGTTTCCTCTGCAACTCCCGGAGGAACGCCAGCAGCGGAGCGACGTCGGAAGCCACGTTCTCATCGGCGCGATGAAGCCTCACGAAGGGATCGAGCACGAGAAGCACGGGCCGGATCGCGGCCACCGTCTCGCGCAACCGCTTCCGGTCGTCATCGACGTCGATGCGAAGCGTAGGAACGGTGATGACGTGGACGGGAAGTGAGTCGAAGGCGACGCCTCCGGCGGCGCAGATCCCCTCGAGCCTCTCGCGCACGACGTGCAGCGCGTCCTCGGCGGCGAACACCAGGACGGGTCCCTGGCGACGAGTCGGGAAGCGGCGCAGACAGGGCGTCCCCGAAGCGACCGCCACCGCGAGTTCCAGCGCCAGGATCGACTTGCAGCATTTGGGCTCTCCGCCGAGGATCCCCGCCGCCTCGTCGGCCCAGAGTTCCTCGATGAGCCATCGTTTCCGTTCGGCGACTCGTTCGAGCTCGTGGGCCAGACAGGTGGCGAGCGTGCTCATCGCGCCGGTCCGGTCCGGCGGGTCGGGTTCTTCTCGGCCGTGGCCGGGGTCGCGAACACGTCGAGATAGAGCTTCTCGTCGAGCTGATCGATCTCGCGCTGGGCGGCCACCTCCAGGAGTTCGTTGGCCATGGTGGCGAGCATGCGGTGGTTCCCGATCGCGTGTTCGCACAGGGTGTCCACGAGCTCTGTGGTCATGAGCTTGAGGTTGCCGGCAGCCTTGATCTGGTGCAGAAGACAGCCGCGAAGATCCTCGACACTCGCATGCTCGAGGAGAAGGCGCGTGCGGATGCGGCTGCCGAGTGGCAGGAGCTCCTCGTTGCGTAGCTTCTCGGAGAGCCTGGAGTCGCCCGCGAGCACCACGCCCAGGATCGACCGGGAGTCGAAGCGCGTGGAGGCGAGGATGCGAAGCTCGCTGAGGACTGCGGGGTTCATCTGCTGCGCCTCGTCGACCAGGAGCACCGGGCGCATAAGGGTGGTCTCGATGTGGGAGATCCACTTCTCGCGAAGCGATCGGAAGCCCGCCCAGCGGTTGTGGGGACGCAGGATCACCCCGAAGAGGTCTCCCATCTCCCGGTAGAAGTCGGCGAGGTTCGACTGGGGATGTTCCAAGGACCCCACCACCACCTCGCGCAGACGTTCGAGGCGCTCGTGGAGAAGCCGCATGACGACGCTCTTCCCGGTCCCGGGAGCGCCCGTGATCATGGCGAAGCCGCCCTCCATGGCGAGCCCGTTCTCGATGCGCCAGAGGAAGTCCTCGGTTTTCGAGGTGACCTGCAGGGCCTCCAGGGGGAGCTCTGGGGAGAAGGGATTGTACTTGAGGCCGTAGAGGGCCTTGAGGTTCTTGTTCACTGGTCACTCTCCTTCGCGTCTTCGTGTTTGGGCAGATAGGCCGGCGGCAGCCCTGTCGCGGCGTACTCGCGCATGAGCTTTTTCAAGAGCGGCGCGATCTCGCCGGAGGAAGGCCGGCTTTCGCAAGGTCGGAGATCGGGCAGAGGCTCGAGCCTTCGGCGTCGCCCGTCGGCGTTCCTCTCCTTGTCCTGGGGATAGATGGGACTCAACACGGCGCCGCTTCTCGGATCGACGATGTCGATGCGGCTCAGATCCCAACGGGCGTAACACACGAGGACACGGCTCTGCTGGCGGAAGCGCGAGGGGAGCTCGTAACGCTTCCCTTCGATGGACACCGTTCCGTCGCTGCGTCGCTGCGTGCGCCGTTCGCTCTTGCGGAACGCTCGCCGAAGCTCCTCCGAGCCCGGGCTCTCGCGCCCCACCTCGGGACCTTTCAGATAGCGCTCCAGCGGCGTGCAGCCGATCTCCTCGTGGAAGCTCCGGTTGTACTCGAGCTCGACCCAGGCCTGGGTGGCGTCGTTGAGGAGATCGAGCGTGAGCTCCTTCACACCCTCGAGCATCGCCAGTAGCCTCCCCTCGACTTGTCCCCAGAACACCTCTTGCTTCCCGTTCTGGTACGGACTCTCCACGAGCGTCGTCTCGTGAACGATGGAGAGCGCGTCGAGCCCGGTCACCGTCTCCTCGGCCAGCATCGCCGATCCGTTGTCGGTCATGAGAGATCTCGGCAACGCACGCTTCTGGATCGCCTGACTCAAGCCGTGGACGAGGGTCTCGGCCGTCTCGTCCAGGTACCACTGGAGATGGCAGCACAGACGTGACCGGTCATCGAGCACACCGAAGAGGTGGGGCGTCTTCCACTCGCCGCCTTCGGTGATCACGCGGTGCGAGCCCGGGTGGAAGTCCAGGTGCCAGAGCCCGTGCACGTGGCTCGCCTCGAAGCTGCGCACCTCGAGCTTCTCGAGCCTCCGCGCCGCTCGCTCGCCGGTCTCTGACCGGCGGCGTGACCGGGAACGCACCTTCGTGAGGCCGAGGCGCTTCATGGTTCGACGCACCGTCGTGTAGGAGGGAATCCGCAGGGTCTCGTCCTGTTCGGCGAGCGCTTGCAGGTTGTCGTGGTGGAGCTGATAGCTCCAGCCCGGATGCTCCTTGTGCTGAAGGCGCAACGCTCTCAGGAGCGCCTCGGTGACACGGCGCGCGGCGCCGGCGTCCTTGCGGCTCTTGCGACCGAGCGCGCCCATCGGATCACGCGCTTGCCGCTTCGCCGTGTAGTACCAGCGTTCGATCGTGGACCGACCGAACTGAACGCGCTCGCCCGTGGTGGGATGCTTCCAGAACTGCTTGGCAAGCTCTCCAAGCTCCGCACCGAGATCACCCTGTTTCGGAGGCGAAGCAAGAAGCCTCCCCACGATCGCAAAACGAAGCCGCGCCCACCGCTTCGATGCGCTCGGCTCGTCCTTTCGGTTCATGTTCGCCACCTCCTCGCGGCCGGGAAGCGGCCGCTGACGTTGCGGTGGCGAGCCTAGTCAGCCTCGCGAGGTGCTCCCAGGTGCATCCTCTGCGGGTCGCTCCCCTCCCTCAGCGCGAAGAGCCCAGCGGAGACAGAAAGCGCAGCATCGCGACGAGATTCTCGCGCATCCCTCCGCCGAAGAGCTCGAACAGGGACCAGGGCAGCTCGGACTCGTTCACCGGCGAACGGAGACGACCGCGCACTTCGATCCACAGCTCGGTGGAAACGAACGTCTCCTGCCACCACGTCCGCCAGCGCTCGAGCGTGCGGCGGTCCACGTCGATGTGTTCCCGGAGTTTCGCGACGCGCCTGTCCGTCAGCCCCGAGCTCATCGCGCTCGCCAGCACCACCACCATGCCCAGATAGACCCGCCGACCCAGGAAACGGACCGACCCCGGCATCCGACGCTTGCGACACGCGGCACAGCAGAAGCTGAAGCGCATCTCCTCGTCCGGCGACAGCTTCCAGGCTCCACCCCGCGGCTTGCGGGGGTAGCGCGCGCTGTGAAGCCGTTCCCCGCAGCGCAGACAGCCTCCCGCCCGCACCTGGTCGGCAAGATCCCGATCCACACGAAACAGATGCTCGTAGAACTTCCGGTCGCTCAACAGCGCTTGGCACATGGGGCCCTCCTGGGGTTTCATGGGGGACGAAGAACTTACCCCCCCTCCCGAGAGAGCCGATGGGAAACGCCGGTCGAAACGACCCCTGTCCGTGCGGAAGCGGCAGGAAGTACAAGCGCTGCTGTCTGGCCAAGGACCAGGCGGCCGAGGTCGAGGCTGCCAAGGCCCGCCAGGAGGCCGCAGCACAGGAGAGCGCTCGGGAGCTCCCCGTCTTCGTCGACGACGAGGACAACCTCGAAGAACTCTCCAACCGCGTCGTCGATCTCATCAACGACGGAAAACTCGACGAGGCCGAGGTGGCCTGCCGGGAACTCAAACACGAGTATCCCGACGTCATCGACTGGATCTGGAGAACCGCGCACCTGCACGAGGCCCGCGGGGACGTGCCGAAAGCCGTGGAGTACTACCGCCGGTGTCTCGACCACATCGACGAGAACCCGGAGAACTTCGACGACGGAATGCGGGCCATGTTCCAGGACGACATCGATCGTCTCGAGACAGATCGACCGACCGTCACCGACCCATAGCCGGCGGCGGAATCGCCGTCATCTTCGAGGGAAAGCCAGGACCCTCCCTCACCCTGCGCGAGCAAGAACGAGCGGGAATCCATCGAATAGCACGCCCGGTCTCATCTACTTCTTCTGCGGGGGACTCGATCTGTACCCACGCTAAACCCGGAAGAGCC
>JBHHXQ010000322.1:0-4355 GCA_046757105.1 Candidatus Krumholzibacteriia bacterium | reverse complement strand
GAGAGTCGCGTGAGGTCCGCATGTCGAAGCTGAGGGTGTACGGCGCCCTGGTGCTCGTGCAGATCTTCTTCGGCGTGCACTACTTCGTCGCCAAGCTCATCCTCGAGCTGATGACACCGCGGGCGTGGGCGGCGGTGCGCATCCTGGGGGCGGCGACACTCCTCATGCTCTACAACCTGTTGTTCCTCCGCCGGCACCCGCATGGCGTGAGGGACTTCGGGAGGCTGGCGCTGTACGCCGTCTTCGGCGTCGTCTGCAATCAGGTTCTCTTCGTGGAAGGGCTCTCGCGGACGACACCATCACACTCGTCGATCATCAACAGCCTCATTCCGGTGATCACGCTGGCGTTTGCGCTCCTGCTCGGGCACGAGAGACCGACGCCGGGCCGGTGGGGGTCGATCGTCGTGGCATTCGCGAGCGTTCTCGTGCTCCTGCGTGTCGAGACGTTTCGCATCGAGGACGAGCTGATTCGCGGCGACCTCTTGACGCTGGCCAATGCGAGCTCCTTCTCGTTGTTCCTGGTGCTGTCGCGTGGCTTTCTGCGGCGTACGGATCCGATGGCGGCCACGGCGTCTCTGCTCGCGTTCGGAGCGGTGGGGATCGTGGGGGTCGGCGGGGGCCCGCTGTCGGGGGTCTGGTTCGGGGAGCTGCCGGGAAGGTTCTGGTGGCTCGCCGCCTACGCCGTCGTGTTCCCCACGGCGCTGGCGTACTTGCTCAACTACTACGCTCTGAGGGACGTGGACTCGTCGACGGTCGCCCTGTTCATCTATCTGCAGGCGCCGATCGCGACGCTGCTCTCGGTCTCGTTCCTGGCGGAGAGGCCGACGCCGCGCTTTTTCGCCTGTGCGGCGGGGATCTTCCTGGGCGTCTTCCTGGCCGTGTGGGAGCGGCGGCCGCAGCAGGATCGGCGGAGGCGCGCATGAACGCCGGGCCGGAGCAGCTTCCGGCGCGGGCCGACGTGGTGATCTGTGGGGCGGGGATCGCAGGCATTGCGGCGGCGCACCGCTTGGCCGTGCACGCCGGCGTACGCGACGTCCTCGTCGTGGACGAGGGGGCGCCGCTCAGCCTGACGAGCGACAAGTCGACGGAGGCGTACCGCAACTGGTGGCCGGGACCCGACGACGCCATGGTTCGCCTCATGAACCGCAGCATCGATCTCCTGGAGGGGCTGGCAGAGGAGAGCGACAACGTGTTTCGGCTCAACCGGCGCGGCTACGTGTACGCCACGGCCAGCCCGGAACAGGCCCGGGCGCTTGAAGAAGCCGGCACGCGGGCCGCCGCCATGGGGGCGGGGCCGCTGCGGCGCCACACGGCAGCGGCGGGCGAGCCCGAGTACGTGCCGGCCCGCCCGGAGGGCTACGCAGGCCAGCCGACCGGCGCCGATCTGATCCTGGATCGCGCGCTCCTGCACAGGCGCTTCGCGTTTCTCTCGGAGAGCGTCGTCGCCGTGCTGCATGCTCGGCGCTGCGGCTGGTTCAGCGGTCAGCAGCTCGGCATGTACCTTCTCGAACGGGCGCGCGAGCGTGGGGTGCGTTTCGTGCGTGCACGGCTCGAGGGCGTGGAGGTCCAGAAAGGTCGGGTGCGAGGCGTCGACCTCAGGGTGGGAGGTGCGAGCGTGCGCGTCGCGGCCGGCAGCTTCGTCGATGCGGCCGGCCCGCTGGTGAACGAGGTCGCGTCCATGATGGGTGTGGACCTGCCGGTGTTCTCGGAGCGACACCTGAAGGTGTCCTTCCGCGACCACCTCGGCGTGATCCCGCGCGACGCTCCGCTTCTCGTCTGGGAGGATCCGCAACAGCTGCCGTGGACATCCGAGGAGCGCCAGTTGCTCGGCGCTTCGGAGCAGACGCGTTGGCTGCTGGGGAGGTTCCCGCCCAGCGTGCACGCGCGTCCGGAAGGCGGACCCGGCAGCGAGAACATCCTCCTCCTGTGGCCGTACGATGCGGAGGCCGTGGAGGCCGTCTTCCCGCTCCCGGAGTCGCCCGCGTTTCCCGAGGTGGTTCTGCGTGGGATGTCGACGATGATCCCCGGCCTGCGGGAGTACTTCGATCGCATGCCGAGTTCGTTCGTGGACGGGGGCTATTACACGAAGACGCGCGAGAATCGCTTTCTGGCCTGCCCGCTGGCCGTCGGCGGTGCGTACGTTCTCGGGGCGCTGTCCGGGTACGGTCTGATGGCGGCATGCGGAGCGGCCGAGCTGTTGGCGGCCCACGTGACCGGGAGCACGCTTCCGGACTACGCGTCCGCCTTCGCGCTCGAGCGCTACGACGACCCGGCCTACCGCAAGCAGCTCCAGAAGTGGGGCTCGACCGGACAACTGTAAGGTTGGGGTGCGGCCGCATCGACGCGCGGCCAGGGCTCGCCTGGACGGCTGCAGGGCTCCCCGCGACCGGATGGCTGCGGCAGCGCCGGGGTGTCCCGCGACGGCGGCTAGGTCACCTTCAGGGCGCCCAGGGGGCGGCGTCCGGCGAACCCCGCATCGTAGTCGTGAAAGTAGTCGAGGGCCGGCTCCGGGTACCGCCAGCAGTAGTAGATGCCGTCACCGCTGTCGAAGTCGACGAGCCACAGCCCCTTGACCTCGGCTCCGAGGTCGATGACGCGCTCGGCCCAGTTGCGCACCACCGTGTTGTACTCGGCTTCGAGCTCGCGGCACCGCGGACCTTCCGGTGTCGACTCGATCCGGCGCAGCAGGCGCTCGGCGCGTGCCACGGCCTCGGCGGTCAGCTCCTGCACCTGCGGCAGCAGGTCCATGGATTCCTTGAGTGTGAAGATTCGCTTGTTCATGTGTGTTGCGCCCCCTGCGGAGCCCCTCCTTTGCGGCGGTTCTGTGGCTTCACGATGACGTCGATGCGGTCGATCACGCACGTGGTGACTCGATCGCTGTCGCCTGCATCGCGATGGCGGCCGCCAGCACGTCGAGGCCCTCCGACGCGAGAAGCCATCGTCCTCGAGACGCACGCCGGTGCCACGACGCGCAGGCGGCGCCGCACTCCCGCGAGCGTTGTCGATTCCCCGCCGGCGAGGTCGCAGGGATCACCGTCTTGTCGGAATGTGGACTCGGAATCACTGCTGCACGAGCGGATGCGAGCGCCCGGAACGACCACTGCGTCCGCCCCGGGGCGATCGAGCCGCCGGGCTCTCCGCGCTGTTCGTGAGAGGATGTCCATCGCGCCCCCCGGGAACCAGGTTTCATCCCAAGAAGGCTCCAAGTATACGTGCAGGATGCGACGTCCGGCAACCGAGAGTCACGGTTTGCGGGTGCTGTCCGGAGCGGCTGACTTCTTGTCGCGCGACTTCTCGTCACCGAGCACGCCACCGAAGGCATCGCGGAGCCTGCGTCCCAGGTCCTCCACGGTATCCTCGAAGTTCTCCTCGATGGTGTCCTCGGTACCTTCCTGCTGTGTCAATTCGCGCAGGAAGCTCTGCAGATCGATCCGATTCAGGCTCCTCACGCCAGCGCGTGATGCGGTGGCCTGTAGATCGGGTCGCACCTGGGGAGCCTCGAACGATCCGCCGACCTTGAAGTCGAGAACGATGTGGCCACCAGGATTGGTGAACAGCGAGCCCAAAGCCGAGACCACCTGGCCGCGCACGTACCGTCGGCTCAGCTCCGCCGACAGCAAGACGTTCAGGGTCAGGTCGAGCGTGCCGTCGAGGCCGACGCTTCCCTGCACGTTGAGGTCGGCCTCGGTTCCGCGCAGCTGCAGCTTCGGGAGCAGCACGCGTCCCGAGGCGACCTCGAAGGAGAAACCGAGGTCACGGTAGGAGAGGTCCCGCAGCTCGGGCAGGCTCAGGAAATTGCTGAGAGCCGTGAGAGCCGGGAGGTCGCGGATGTGCCCGTCGAGCGCCACGCCCTGGCCGCCCGCCCCGAGGTTCGCCCGCATGGCTCGCGCGTCCGCACCGTGCGACTTCCACGTCGAGGTGCCGCTGAGCTTTCCGGAGACCAGACGCCCTGCCGACCAGACCTCAGCGAACAGATCGCCGATCTGCACGTCCTCGGCCTGCACGTCCAGCACGTACCGCGGCGTCGTCGGATCCTCGAGATCGAACTCCGCACGTCCCACCAGACGGCCCTCGTAGGTGCGCCCCTCGATGTTCGGCAGCTCCACGCGCGTGCCGGCCACGCGCACGTCGCTCCGGAGGTCCACGACCTGCAGTCGATCGAGCCTGCCGCTCTCCGCCTGCAGCCGCCCGTTGGCGATCGACGCGCCGCCGCGCAGGGTGCCGTGCACCCCGCTGAGCACGAGCTTGTCGCGCTCGAACACGCGCGTCCGCAGCTCCAGTGTGAACTCCTCCGTGTCGCTCTTCAGATCGATCTGCGTCGCGCTCAGGTTCGCCCGCCGGACGGCGAGCTCGTC
>JBHHXQ010000321.1:0-4387 GCA_046757105.1 Candidatus Krumholzibacteriia bacterium | reverse complement strand
CTTCGCCGTCGGTGCCCAGCTCCAGCAGCGAGCTGTCGAGCAGGCGGTTGACGACCGCGTCGAGCAGGTCGTCCTTGGAGCTGAACCAGTGGTAGAAGGTGCCCTTGCTCGGCCCGGCGAGCCCGACGCGACTGCTCCTCGCCGATGCGGGACGCGATCTCGAGTTCGCCTTCCGGGTCGCCGATCCGGCTCCCGCGGTGGTCTACCTGACGGCGAGCGTCTACTCGATGCGCGGTGAACGGGTCGCCGATCTGGTTCGGGACGAGCGGCGCAGCGCCAGGACGCTGCAGGAACCTTTCGGTCGGTTCGGGGATCCGGCGCGTGATCGCTGGGACGGTCGCGACCTGGCCGGGCAGCCGGTTCCGGGTGGCATGTACGTGCTGCGCGTGAGCGCCGGGACCAGCCCCGGTGTCACGACCTCGCGCCAGCAACGGACGATCGCGGTGGTGCGCTGATGGGCTCGAGGGTCGTGGGGCTCGTGTTGCTGATCTGCGCCGGCGCGGTGCCGGCCCGCGCCTACTTCGAGTCGAGCGAGGTGGGTGTGAGAGCGCTGTCGCTGGGCAGCAACTTCGTGTCGGTCTCCGACGACGCCTCCGCCCTCTACTGGAACCCGGCCGGCATCGTGCGTGTCTCGCGTCACCAGGCGCTGTTCACGTACGAACACTCGCCCGAGCTCGAAGGCGTGCGGCGCGGCTTCGCCGCCGTCGTCCTGCACACCAGCCCGCTCTCCGTCGGCGTCGGCTGGCACGCAGTGAGCCTCGAGGACGCCCTGCGCGAGGATCTGCTCTACGTGTCGGTGTCGCGTCTGCTGGTGCGCCGGGCGCTCGGCGCGTTCGTTTCGGGAGGCGCCACGTTCAAGGTGGCGCACGTCGGGGTCGATACGGACGGACTCGGCAGCGTCGCCGGACTGCGCAGCGGACAGACCCGTCTCACGGCCGACGTCGGTGTGCTGCTGTCGCCCATTCCGAACGTCACGTTCGGCGCCATCGTCCGCAACCTCGGACGCCCGCAGTTCGATCTTCTCGAGGGCGGCACGCAGACGACGCTCGAGGACGAGCTGGAGTGGGGCGTGTCGTTGCGCTGGCGTCCGAACGCGCAGCTGCACTTCTCGCGCGTCAAGCATCCGCGCCGAGAGGCCGAGAGCAAGCTGGGAGCGGAGCTGGAGGTCGCCCGGCGCCTGAGCCTGCGTCTCGGCCTGGGGCGCGACGTCGTGTCGGGCGGTGTCGGTGTGCGCGGGCGCGGCTGGGAGATCGAGTCGAGCTTCCAGGCGCACGAGGTCCTGGGGCTGGTGTCGCGGGTGGGTCTGCGGCTCGGCTTCGGGTCGGCGCGCCGCGGGGTCGGAGGCGACTTCGATGAGTTCTAGAGGCTGCTGGGCGCTGCTTGTGGCCCTGGGGATCCCGGTGCTGGCGGCCTCGGAGCCCGAGCTGCGCGTCGGAGGGTCGCTGGGCTTCGGCATGAGGGCGCGGCGCCAGGCGGGCGACTTCATCTGGGACTGGGACTCGGCCCGCGAGGAGACCACGCTGGCCGAGCTCAAGCTCGGCTTCCGGCCGGCGCCCGGCCTGGATGCGTTCATCCGGCTCGCAGCACGGCTCGACGAGTCTCGCGACCCGGACGCGCCGCGGCTCGAGGTGGGTGAGGCCTCGTTGCGCTACCGGCGGCGCTTGCAGGCAGGCGACAGCCTCGAGGTGCGCTACTTCGCACGACAGCCGTCTGCCCTGTGGCTCGATCACGGCCTGCGCGCGCCCGTCGACCCGCGCGTGGCGGGCGGCGACAACGTGCAGGGCGTGCGCGCGGACCTGCGCTGGCGCGCACTGTTCGCCACACTCGTCGCTGCGGACCGCAGCGGCGTCGATCCCGCCGACGCTTCCGGCACGGTGCGTGACGGCGACGTGCTGGTGCTGCGATTGCGCGGTGACGCGACCCGGCTGGCCGGGATGCGCCTCGGCGCCACCTTCGCGCGCGAGATCCCCGACGCGGCCGGCATGCACGCCGTGTCGTCGGCCGTCGATGCCGGCCGGCGCGACCTCTACGGGTTCGATCTGCGCCTTCTCGTCCGCGACGTGAACGTGCAGATCGACTACTCGCAGGTCGTCCCGCGCTTCGCGACCCCGGCTGCCGAGGAGTTCCAGGAACCCGGGCGGCGCTCGGAGTGGACGTTCGTGTCGAGTCGGCGGCTGACCGACATCATGCCGAGCACCGCCGCCCTGCGTGCCGAGGTGCGCTCGTCCGCTGTCGGGAACGAGCGCTGGGGCTGGCTGGGTTTCGCGCCTGCATACCGTGCCGTGGGCCGCCACCACACGAACCGTCTGGTGGGGCCGGAGCCCGACATCGGCAGTCCGACCCGCGGGCTCGAGGGTTACCGGCTCGAGGCCTGGTACCAGATGGCGTTCTGGCCGGTCTGGGTGCGGCACGTCTACGATCGGCACACGCAGTTCCGAGATGCGGACCGCCGCGTCATCCGGCAGGTGAGCGAGATCGAAGGCGTGCTTCTCGGGGGCGTGCGCTCGCGTCTGCGCTACACGCAGATGCAGGTGCACGAGACGCTGCGCGCGTTCGACGAGCACCACGACGACCTGCTGTTCGAGCTGCGGGCCGAGGATCGCGCCACCCACTTCCGCGCTCAGCTGGCGCTGCTCGACCTGGATTCGGTGACCCGCCGTGACGTGCTGGCCCTGGAGACCGGCGCGCACGTGGCCGGTCGCCTGCAGGCGGTTGCACGCATGACGTTCGCGCGCGAGCAGACGCGGCTGCGGCGCGGCTTCTTCGCCGAGCTGCAGTACTGGCACCTTCCGGAGTTCGAGGTGTCCCTGCGGTACGGGCCGGAGTGGCTCGGGGACGCGGCCGATCCGGTGCTGGACGCGGACCTGGCCGCGACCGCGACACATCGCGACGTCGTGCGGCTGCACTTCCGGGGATGGTTCTGATGTGGCGAGCACGAGTGGCCTTCTATGCGTGGCTCGGAATCCTGGCTGGGCACGGGACGGCCGCTTCGCGGCCCGAGAGCGGCGACGGCGTGGTGCGCTTCGTTTACGTGGATCCGGCCGCCTCGGAGGTCTACCTGGTAGGTGACTTCAACGGCTGGAGCCCGAGCGCCACACCCCTGGATCCCGAGCAGGACGGCGCCTGGGTGGCGCTCGTGTTCATGGATCCGGGCACGTACGAGTACAAGTTCCTCGTCGACGGCTCGTGGCGTCTCGACCCGGACAACCCGGAGGTGTCGCCGAACGGCAACTCGATGGTGCGCGTGGGAGCTGGCGGCGCCGTCCTGTCATCGGGCGTGACCGGCGACGGCGTGGCTCGGACAGGCCCCGGGAGTGCCGGGACGGGATCCGAGAGCCTGCGCTGGTTCGTGCGCTATCTCGGCCTGTTCACCTCCAGGCGCGACCGCGAAACGCAGCGCTACGACCTCGACCGCCCGACGCACGACGTCGACCTGCGGCTCGAGGTGGAGTTCGGGCACGACGTCACCGGCTGGTTCCTGACCAACTTCAACAACCTCGAAGAAGGCACCGAGCTGTCGCGTACCAGCCTGCGCTACGACCGTGGCATGGTGCTGTGGCGGCCCGGCGCGTCCGCCGTGCGCTTCTTCGACAACGTGGGTGTGACGGATTTCGCGGATCCGGGCGCCCTCGTGGGACGTGTGGGGATCTACGCGGACGCGTTCGGCTTCGGCCGGCGCGGCGTGGTTGTGCGCCGGCGCATCCTGGGGGCGCCGCTCGAGCTCGTGTATGCCGACGATACCGAGCCGGGAACGGGTGGTGCCCCGGAGACGGCGCTGCCGGCGCTGCACGCGGCAGGCGCGGGGGCGCTCGCGGGCCGCACGGTGCAGCGCTATGTGGCGTCGACGAGCGATCGCAACGCCGATGCGCTGGCGTTGCGTTTCCGTGCCGGGACTGCCGACGAAGGGCTCGGTTTCGGGTACCGGCTCGACCGCGGCGCCGCGGCCGGCAGGCTGTCCCGCGTGGCGGTGCGCAGCGACTCGCTCGGACTCGTGGGTGCGGGACGCGAATTCGAGACCACCGAGGACTGGCAGGCCTGGAACCTCGACCTGCGCCTGCGCGGCTTCGGCGCCCGGCTGATCGCCGAGTACATGAGCGGCAATCGGGTTGCGAGCGCGACGCGCGTCACGCGCCTCGAGGAGGTGCGCGCGGACACCGCGGCCGGAACGACGCAGGGTGTCTTCGGCCGGCCGGTGACCTCGGACGAGGACTTCGATCTCGACGACAGTCGTCGTGTCGTCCTGCGGCTGGCGGGCGCCGACGGTGCGCGGGCGTGGATCCCGCAGCTCACGTACGAGTATCAGGAGAACGATTTCTCGGCGCTGGTGACGGGGACACCTTTCCTGATGCGGCGCCACGGGCTGGAACTCGGTGTCGGAGGGCGCCTC
>JBHHXQ010000320.1:0-4388 GCA_046757105.1 Candidatus Krumholzibacteriia bacterium | reverse complement strand
CAGCTGGTTAGAGCAGCGGAATCATAATCCGCGTGTCGGGGGTTCGAGTCCCTCCGCCGGCACCAGCCGCCCCTCCCCGTTTCGGCCCGCCATGGCGAAGGAACCGACACGCATGCGTCGCTCGCCTCACCCACTGGCCCGGCGTGTGTCCGAGTGCCTGCGCGAACGCTGCCGCGTCCCCGACGGAACGCCGATCCTGGTCGGGGTGTCCGGGGGCTCCGACTCGGTGGCGCTTCTGCGGCTGCTGGTGGAGATCGCCCCGAAGCACCGCCTGCATCTGCAGGTCGCCCACTTCGACCACCGACTCCGGCCCGGGTCCGCGGACGACGCCCGGTTCGTTCGCAAGCTGGCGCTCGACCTCGGCCTCGAGCCCCACACCGAGGCGTGGTCCCAGCCCGAGCCGGGCGAGGACGCCGCGCGCCGCGCCCGCCACGCGTTCCTCGAGCGCACGGCCCGGCGGCTCGGTTGCCCCGTGATCGCGCTCGGGCACCAGATCGAAGACCAGATCGAAACCGTGCTCATGCGCCTCGGGCGGGGCACCGGACTGCGCGGATTGCTCGGGATCCCCTGGCGCCGGTCGACGGCAGGCGCCGACATCGTGCGTCCGCTGCTCGAGTGCCGGCGTGCGACGCTCGCGGACTACCTCGAGTCGATCCACCAGGCCTGGCGCGAGGATCCGAGCAACGAAGATCGGGCGCTGCAACGCAACCGGCTGCGCCACGAGGTGCTGCCGGTGCTCGAAGAGGCACTCGGTGAGACGTGGATCGAGAGCTGGAGCGCCAGCATCGAGGACCTGCGCCGCATCTGGGACTGGCTCGACTCGAGCGGCGCCGCACTGCTGCAGGCCGCCCGTCTCGAGGCAGAGCAGTCGTGCGACTGGGAGACGCTGCGCCGGGCTGCCGAGCCTGTGCGACGCGCCGCGCTCCAGCGTTGGCTCGAGTCGGCGGGCGCACGTGACCTGCGCCGGGCGCACCTGGACGCCGCCGTGCATCTGCTCGAAAACGGCCAAAGCGGTCAGGAGATCCATCTTCCGCACCACCTGCGTCTGGTCCTCGAGCAAGAGCGGCTGACGCTCGTCCGGCAAGCCTCTGGGACAGGCCGAGAGTTCGCCATCGAAGTGTCCAAACCGACCACATCGGGCAGGCAGATCCCGTATGAGCTGGAGATCGAGGAGGTGGGCGTCGAGCGCGCCCGATCCGAGCTGGCCGCCAAGGTGGCGACGCTCCGGAACGAGACGCATTTGCAGTCCGACGGGGGTCGTCCCGGTCCGAAGAGACCTGCCGATTCGGCCGGGCCGGGGGGCCCTGACTGCAGGAAGATTCCCGACTCCGACGAGACGCTCGTCGCCGCCGACCTCCTGGAGCCGCCCTTCGAGGTGCGGCACGTGCAGCCCGGTGATCGGGTGCGGCTCCTCGGGGCCCCCGGGTCGCGCAAGATCGCCAGGATCCTGCAGGACCGCCGTGTGCCGCGTCGGCTGCGGGCCTCCTGGCCTCTGGTCGTGGATTCCGGCGGGATCGTCTGGATCCCGGGCGTGGGCGTGGCCGAGCGTTCCCGGCTCGGCCCGTGCAGCCGTGGCGCTCTGCGCCTGCAGATCCGGCCGGCGGCACGAGTTCCCTGACATGCCGAAGCGTTCCGGTGTTGGGGGCGCCGGAGGCCGCGAGCCGAAGAACGACTCCCCGGAGCCGACACCGGGGGGTTGGGGGGGGGGGAAACGAGGTTGCGGGCGCGGGGGGAAACAGGCCCCTTGGGCACGGGTGGCTACAGTCTCCCTGGGCGCTCGTGGGAACATCCCTCCCGGGCGCGGGTGGAAACAGGCGGCCGGGGCGCGCGGGGGGACCGGGTGCCCGGCCTGGCGCGCGCCCGCTCCAGCTTCCCGAAGCCGCTTCGGCAGCCCAGGGTGACCTTGCTGAACCGCCTGGAGCGTCGTAACTTGGGGTGGTTTGCAGTGCTGCAGCCCTATGGACTAGAATGAGTTGAATTGCGGCCACGCCGGAAGGTTTCCGGCGCTCTCGGGGTGACGGCCGCACAGCTGCTCCCCGAACCCCGGCACCCCGCTGGTGCAGCGATTTCTCCGGAAGGACTCTTCGTGCCCACGCCGAAGTCCCCGCCCCTGACGCCGGGCGACGTCCGCCGACATCTTCCGGAGTACGAGCTCGACGTGCCGATGCGGGAGATCCTCATTCCCGCCGAGGTTCTGGACGCCCGCGTCCTGGACCTGGGCCGGCAGATCTCGGACGCGTACCGGGGCTCGGTCCCGCTTCTGGTCAGCATCCTCAAAGGCGGCGTGGTGTTCCTGACCGACCTCATGCGGGCGATCAGCATCCCGCACCACATCGACTTCCTGCAGCTCTCGAGCTACGAGGGCGGCACCAAGACGACCGGTACCGTGCGTCTCCTGAGCGATCTGAGCGCCAACATCGTGGGTCGGGACGTCCTGATCGTCGAGGACATCGTGGACACCGGGCTGACGCTCACTTATCTGCTGAAGCAGCTCCAGATTCGCCAGCCGCGCAGCCTGCGGGTGTGCGCCTTGCTCAGCAAGACCGAAGCGCGGAAGGTCGACGTGCGGATCGACTATCTGGGTTTCGAGATCCCGAACCAGTTCGTCGTGGGCTACGGCCTGGACTACGAGCAGAAGTACCGCAACTTGCCCTACATCGGAGTTCTGGACCTCTGAGACCGTGCCTGGAAGTGGCACACCCGGTCCGGAAAGGCATCGATGGCAGACGATCCTCGAGGCAGCAATCGCAAGCGGCCACGCCCGCAGCTCGGGTTGCCGAACTCCGGACGCCGTGGTCGGCCGGTCAAGCAGCTGGCCTTCTGGGTCGTGCTCTTCCTGATCCTGCTGCTCTCTTTCCAGCACTACTACTACGGCAAGCCGCGCCACGAGGACATCACCTACTCACAGTTCATCCAGGAAGTCGAGGCCGGCAACATCAAGAAGGTCGTCTTCGTCGACAAGGAGATCGAAGGCGAGCTGATGCGCGACAGGATGCTGGCCGTTGGCATGACCAACAAGAACGTGCAGCATTTCCGGACGATCATCCCGTTCGAGGATCCGGAGCTCTTGAAGCGCATCGCCGAGACCAACCCGGACGCCATCCTCGATGCCGAGCGCCCGCAGGCCAACTGGCTCGGGATCCTGGCCTCCGGGCTCCCGTTCCTGCTGCTCATCGTGTTCTGGCTCTTCCTGATGCGTCAGATGCAGGGCGGCGGCAACCGCGCCTTCAACTTCGGGAAGTCGCGCGCCAAGCTGCTCGAGGGCGACCGCCCGAAGGTGACGTTCAAGGACGTCGCCGGCTGCGAGGAGGCCAAACAGGAGCTGCAGGAGATCGTCGAGTTCCTGCGTGACCCGAAGAAGTTCCAGCGCCTGGGCGGGCGCATTCCGAAGGGCGCGTTGCTGCTCGGGGCGCCGGGAACCGGCAAGACGCTGCTCGCGCGCGCCGTGGCGGGCGAGGCGTCGGTCAGCTTCTTCAGCATGAGCGGCTCCGACTTCGTCGAGATGTTCGTCGGCGTCGGCGCCTCGCGCGTCCGCGACCTCTTCGAGCAGGGCAAGAAGAACGCGCCGTGCATCATCTTCGTCGACGAGATCGATGCCGTGGGCCGCCACCGCGGCGCCGGGCTCGGTGGCGGACACGACGAGCGCGAGCAGACGCTCAACCAGCTGCTCGTCGAGATGGACGGTTTCGAGTCGAACGACGGCGTCATTCTGATTGCGGCCACGAACCGACCCGACGTGCTCGATCCGGCGCTCCTGCGTCCGGGGCGTTTCGACCGCCAGATCGTCGTCGACATGCCCGACGTCAGGGGGCGCGAGGGCATCCTCAAGGTTCACTCGCGCAACATCCCGATGGCCGACGACGTCGACCTGTTCCGCATCGCGCGCGGCACTCCCGGCTTCAGCGGCGCGGACCTCGCGAACCTCGTGAACGAGTCGGCGCTGCTCGCCGCGCGGCGCGGCCACGACAAGGTCACGGTCTTCGACCTCGAGGCCGCCAAGGACAAGGTGCTGATGGGGCCGGAGCGCAAGAGCCGGGTCGTCAGCGACGAGACCCGGCACATGGTCGCCTACCACGAGGCCGGGCACGCCATCGTGGCCTACAACCTCCCGCACGCGGATCCGGTGCACAAGGTGACGATCATCCCGCGCGGCCGGGCCGGCGGCGCGACGTTCACGCTCCCCGAGGACGACCGCGACGAGGTGGCACGCGAGTGGGTTCTCGATTCGGTGACCATGGCCATGGGCGGGCGCGTGGCCGAGCGTGTGGTCCTGAACCGCCTGGGCAGCGGCGCCCAGAGCGACATCGTGCAGGCGACGAAGATGGTGCGCCGCATGGTGACGCGCTGGGGCATGAGCGACAAGCTGGGACCCGTGGCCTACGGCGAGA
>JBHHXQ010000319.1:0-4439 GCA_046757105.1 Candidatus Krumholzibacteriia bacterium | reverse complement strand
CCGGCGGCCATCGCCACCTCCACGGCGGTCCGACGATGCACCCGAGCCACTGTCGGCGCGTCCACGCGCGGGTTCGGCCTCCCGGCCGCCGGGGCCCCGCCGGCCGCGCCTGCGGCTGCCGCGCCGCCGGCCGATGGTCTGTACGGTGTCGCGCGCGCCACCGTTGCCGCGCGGCGCCGACACGTGCCGCATGAGGTCCTCGCCCGTCTCCACGGACAGAAGCCGGAAGTCCTCCCGGTGCAGCCGCGGGTCGTCCACCAGGTCGAGCGACACCCCGGTCAGCCCCATGAGCTCCTGGAGGCGCTCCCAGCGCGATTCGCGCAGGAAGAGCGCCAGGCGCGGGCTGGCCTGCAGGCGCAGGTCACGCGCCCGCGTGTAGTGGCTCACGCGCCGCACCATGCGCTCGATGCGGTTGGCGATGGAGTCCAGCGACAGCACGTGACCCGTGCTCTCGCAGTACGAGCACTGGTCGCTCATGAAATGGTACAGGCTCGGACGCACGCGCTGCCGGCTCATCTCGATCAATCCCAGATCGCTCACCTGGAACGCCTTCGTCTTCGCACGGTCCCGCTTCAGCCACGAGCGCAGCTCCACCAGGACGCGCTTCTTGTTGGCCTCGCTCTCCATGTCGATGAAGTCGATGACGATGATCCCGCCGATGTCACGCAGTCGCAGCTGCCGCGCGATCTCGCGCGCCGCCAGCGTGTTGGTCTTGAAGATGGTGTCTTCCTGATTCTTCTTCCCCGTGAAACGTCCGGTGTTGACGTCGACCGAGACGAGAGCCTCGGTCTGCTCGATGATGAGGTAGCCGCCCTTCTTGAGCCAGACCTTGCGGTCGAGCGTCCGGTCGATCTCGTTCTCGATGCCGCACTTGTCGAAGATCGGCATCGGGTCGTCGTACAGCTTGACGCGCGGCAACAAGTCCGGCGCGAAATCCTTCAGGTAGTGGGTCAGCTGGTCGAAGGCCTCGCGGCCGTCGAGAACCAGCTGGTCGACGTCGTCGTTGAAGATGTCGCGCACCAGACCGATCACCAGCCCCACGTCCTGATGGATCAGGCTGGGGGCCGGCGCTGGCGCTGCCTTCTCCTGGATCCTTCGCCACTGCTTCACCAGGTGCTCGACGTCGTTCTCGAGCGCCTTGCGAACGACCCCCTCACCGACGGTACGCACGATGAGCGCGCACTCGGCGGGCTTGAGCTCCTGGACCAAGGCCTTCAACCGCTGACGTTCCGCACGATCTTCGATCTTGCGCGACACACCGGTGTGGTCGGCGTTCGGCATGATGACGGCGAAGCGCCCGGGCAGGGAGATCTGCGTGGTGATGCGAGGACCCTTGGTGGCGATGGGCTCCTTGGTCACCTGGACCAGGATCTCTTCGCCCT
This sequence comes from Candidatus Krumholzibacteriia bacterium, assembly GCA_046757105.1. GTDB lineage: Bacteria > Krumholzibacteriota > Krumholzibacteriia > JBHHXQ01. The sequence continues at coordinate 3,057 of JBHHXQ010000319.1, read as the reverse complement.
TCTGGAGGATGTCCTGGATGGGTGGCAGGGGCCGGCCGTTGCCGCTCCCCCGGCGGCGATCCTGGGGATCGTCGTCCTCGTCGCGAGGATCGACGAGATCGGAAACGTGCAGGAAAGCGGCCTTCTCGGCGCCGATGTCCACGAACGCGGCCTGGATACCGGGGAGCACCGCGGTGACGACTCCCTTGTAGATGTCGCCCACGATGCGTTTGCTTTCGGCGCGCTCGATTAGTAGCTCAACCAGCTCCTTGTCTTCGAGAATCGCAACACGGATTTCGTAGGGGGTCGAGTTGACGATGATTTCCTTTTGCATGTATTGTCACTCGGTTCCTGAGTCAGGCATGAGGACAGCGAGGCCGTGGGAACCGGTCCGGATCCGAGTGCGTGAAGGCGGGTCACCATGTCTCCCGCGATGGATGCGTTGCTGAGAGAGAAACGATTCATACGACTCCAGGAAAACCGGATGCTGCGGGTCGCACACGCAGGTGCAACTGGAACTCCGACCCGCGCTCGGCGGTCTCTCAGAAACTTCGGGTCAAGGTGGACCGAAACGCACGTCTCAAGATCAGCTCGGTCGAAGAGCGACCGCGGTCCACGGCTTCACGTTGATTCCCGGCGGATGAGGTGACCTCAATGAGTCTCTTCCGGTGCGACGAGCGCACGGCAGCCAGCCTGTTCGGCGCCGATACCCCGTCCATCGATCCCTCGTCCGCGACCTCGTGGCTCTTGGCTGCAGGCGGGTGCGAACTCACACAGCGCGGGACATCCGGAAACTCTGGTCCCCCCGCGCGCCTCGGCTGGAGGCTCCTCCCCACCTGCGACGATGACCGCTCGTGAAAAACGCTGCAGCGGTCCGGCGTGTGGCTCCACGGCCACACAAAAAACGATCTAACTACTTATCTACCACACGATAAGCAAATACGCAACCGAAACCGTCAGCGGCCTCGCCGGGCGCCCCGGAATCCCGGCCCGGGGCGCGCTCGAGCGCAGAAGCGTCCGGCATCCCGAGCCGAACCGCCTCCAGACGCTCCCGGCCACCGGCCCCCTCACGGCGCCACCACGCCAGGGGGACTGCGGCTCCGAGGCCGGGAAGCCTGCGCCCCGGACGCTTCCACGCCAGCCCCCCCCCCCCCCCCCGTGGCGGCTGCTCCGACGGGCGCGCCAGGATCAAGGTCGGACCGGACGCTCGTCCGCGCACATCCTGTGCGCTTCCTCGCTCGGCACTTCGGCCTGCTTCGGCCTCCATGTCCTCCGCCACGGGCTCGTGACGTCGCCCCGACCCTGATCCTGATCCTGGCAAGCCCGCCTTCGATGTCGGCGCCTCAGCGCCGCATGGACGACCGGGGCACCGTGTCTCTGGGACACGACTGCGACGCGGACGGAGCGCAGCGGTCCTTCACGGGGGACGCCCCCGTCCGCTGGGCACGCAGGCTGAACCAGGGTGGCGGGGCAGCCGGAGATCGCGGAGACCGCGCCGTCCCGGCGTCCCGGCGGCCATCCTGCACGCCGCGCGGCCCCGGCACAGGTCGGCGGGGTGACGGCGGCTGTGGCGGTGGCTAGGCGGTCTCGGGCTCCGGCTCGAGCGCAGCGCGGCGGCGTGCGTCGATCTCGTGGGCGCCGAAGGGGTCGACCGGGTACTCGCCGTCGAAGCAGGAGGTGCAGTAGTTCTGCGGGTCGTCCACGCAGGCTCGCAACCCCTCGAGCGACAGGTACCCGATGCTGTCCACACCGAGCGACTGGCGCATCTCCTGCACCGACTGGCGGGCCGCCAGGAGTTCCTCGCGTGCCGGCGTGTCGATGCCGTAGAAGCACGGCCAGGAGACCGGCGGCGAGGCAATGCGCAGGTGGACCTGCGTGGCGCCGGCGGAGCGAATCAGGTTCACGAGCTTGCGCATCGTGGTGCCGCGCACGATCGAGTCGTCCACGACGACGATGCGCCGCCCGCTCAGCACGCCGGCCACCGGGTTGAACTTGACGCGCACGCCGAAGCTGCGCATCCCGGGCTCGGGGTTGATGAAGGTGCGGCCGATGTAGTGGTTGCGGATGAGGCCGATCTCGTAACGGATCTCGGAGACGCGCGCGTAGCCCAACGCCGCGGTGTTGCTGGAATCCGGCACGGAGATCACGATGTCGGCCTCGGTCGGATGCTCGCGCGCCAGCTGCTTGCCGCAGCGGCGTCGCGCGCGGTCGACGTTCTCCCCGAACACCCGGCTGTCCGGCCGCGCGAAGTAGATGTGCTCGAAGATGCACTGGTGACGGCGCTCGGCGGCCTCCAGCTGCAGGCTCCGCTGCCCATCCGGGCCGACGACCAGCAGCTCTCCCGGCCGCACGTCGCGCTCGTACGCGGCGTTCAGCAGATCGAAGGCGCAGGTCTCCGATGCCACGAGCGTCGCCTCGCCCGCACGCCCGAGCGCCAGGGGCCGAAACCCATGCGGGTCGCGGTAGGCGATGAGCGTGTCCTTGCTCGCGAACACCAGCGAGGCGGCGCCACGGATCCGGCCGAGCGCGTCGCGCAGCATGCCCACGATGTCCCGCGCGCGACTTCGCGCCGCCAGATGCAGGATCACCTCGGTGTCGCTGTTGGACTGGAAGATCGATCCGTCGTCTTCCATGCCGTGCCGCAACGCCCCGGCGTTCACGAGGTTGCCGTTGTGCGCCACGGCCAGCGTGCCGGCCCGGCAGGTGACGACCAGCGGCTGCGCGTTGTCGACGCTCAACGAGCCGTACGTCGAGTATCGGTTGTGGCCGATCGCCACGTGACCGGGAAGCTGCGAGAGGACCTGCGGCTTGAACACCTCGGCCACCAGCCCCATGCCGCGGTGACTGCGCAACTCCTCGCCGTCGCCCACTGCGATCCCGGCGCTCTCCTGGCCGCGATGCTGCAGCGAGTAGAGCCCGTAGTAGGTCATCTCGGCAGCGCCAGGATGACCGTAGACGCCGAAGATGCCGCACTCTTCGTGCGGGTGCTCGTCGTCCGCGAACGATGCCCGGGCGGGCGGGCGTCCGAATGCGGAGTCCAGCGTCTTCAAGGAGCCTCCGACATCGATCGAACCACGT
>JBHHXQ010000318.1:0-4446 GCA_046757105.1 Candidatus Krumholzibacteriia bacterium | reverse complement strand
TGTTCCCCAGATCTTCGATTCGATGCCGGGCACGGAGCTGGGTGGCGAGTCGTACCCACGCGCGATCCTCAACACCCTCGCCGACTCGCTTGATCCGGTGGCTCGCCGGTCGTAGAGTGCAGCGCATCGAAGCCCATTGTGAAGTCTGATGGCTTTGCGCGTCCTGCACATGCCTCCGTATGCGACGTCTACGGGGAACGCATCCTCGGGTCGGGCTGGCCCAGAGAGCGGGAACTTCCACGGAGATCAAACGTGGATTCGCGAAGGGAGACGGGCGTGCGAGATTCGTTCTTGGTCACTGCTTGCATGCTGCTTCTTGCCGGAGCGGCATCCGGTGAAACCATCAACTACGGGAATCTCATTCTGAGTCCATCCTTCACGGCGACTCATTTCCCCGACACGTGGGACTTGACCCAGTGCGATCTGGTTCTCTCCTACAGATCGACATGACCGCCATCACACAGACGGATCCGAGCCAGACCTCGTCCACGGAGGTCGGGATTCGCCAGACCGGAGCGGGAGACTTCAACCCCGGCCCGTTCAACGTGTATCAGGGAGGCGCCGGAGGCTCGATGACCTCCCTGGTCGGGGATCTCGGTCCCGAGGCGGGAACAGAGCCCATCCTGGACCTCGACGACAAGCACAACCTCTCGGCATCGGGAGGCCGTGACGAGCGGGACTACGACGTCCTGTGCGCGGATCCGAACGCCGTGCTCGCACCGTTCGGAACCTTCACGAGCTGCGGCATCTGGTTCGACCGCGACGGGGTTGACGCCTTTCAGACCATGCATCCGTGCAGCGGTGACGGCGTGAACTACAACACCGGTGGCATCTACGACGTGGTGATCACGTACCACGCCACCAGCGCAACTCATGGGACCATGTGTGCCACGATCAATGGCTTCCCGGCGGGCTTCTACAGCGGTGCGTTCTCGAACGACCCGCCCGATCTCTCGCCTGCGGGGCTCAGCTTCACCGGCGACATGACGACCATGCAGGTGTTCGCAGGGCTTTGGGCCATGTCGGGCGCTGGCGGCGACGTGGTCCTGCTCGACATCACCGCGACCGGGTGCTTGCTCGAACCCATCGCGGTCGAGGAACGGACCTGGAGCGTGGTCAAGGCGATCTACCGCTAGCTGCAAGCCACGAGTTCGCAGCCTGCCGATCCGGGGCCGCATTTCGGCTGGGGCTCTGGAGTCACGCCTTAATCTCGATGGCGCCCGATTCGAGCAGGTCGACGAAGCGCTCGACGATCTCGGGGTCGAACTGGCGCCCGGCGTTGGCCCGTAGCAACCGCACGGCCTTCTCGACGGCCATGGCCAGGCGGTACGGGCGGTTCGTGGTCATGGCGTCGAAGCTGTCGACGACGGTGACGAGGCGGGTGCCGAACTCGATGTCGCCGCCGACCAGACCGTGTGGGTAGCCACGTCCGTCGATGCGCTCGTGATGGTGGAGGATGAGCCCGACCGCGGGCTCCAGGTAGTCGATGTTGCTGACGATGCGCGCGCCCATCTCCGGATGTGCGCGCACGACGCGCCACTCCTCGGGTGTGAGCGGGCCGGGCTTGTTGAGAATACCTTCGGCCACGCCAATCTTGCCGATGTCGTGCAGCACGGCCCCGAACACCAGCATGTCGATGTCGTGGCGCCCCATCCCCATGGAGCCCCCGAGCACGCGCGCGTAGTCGGCGACGCGTTCCGAGTGGCCGCGGGTGTAGGTGTCCTTCGCCTCGAGCGAGGAGACGAAGGCGCGCACCGTCGACAGGTACGTGCGGTGCAGCTCGCTGTACAGCCGGGCGCCTTCCAGGGCGGGGCCCGCGAAGTTGCAGACGGCGGTCAGCATCACGAGATCGTCCGCCGTGAACGGCAGCCCGGAAACCTTCCACCCGAACAGAGCCACACCGACGGGCTCCCCCTTGGCCGCCATCGGACAGGCTACGCCGAAGCCGGCCTCGCGTGCGGCACGCACCTCTCCGGAGAGTTCGCGCGGGACGATCTCCTCTTCGAGAAGCAGCGGCTGCGGCGCGCGCAGCAGATACGATCCCAGACCGGCACGGAAGTCGAGCAGCTGGCGGGCTTCACGGCGCGATACGCCGCGACAGGCGATCTCGAGCGGGCGTCCCGTGGAGTCGAGATGGTAGAGCAGGCCCGACCCGAGCCCGAGCTGGCCCATCGCCGTGAGCAGGAACCCATGGTAGAGCTCGTCGAGCTCGAGACAGCCGACGACGTTCTTGCTGAGCTCGAACAACGACTGAATCTTGAGCTCCTGCCGGCGCAGCTGGCGGTTGAGGAGCTGCGAGTCGGCCTTGCCGCGCTGCAGTTCGAGCTCGAGTGCCACCGTCTGGTCGCGCAGGCGCCGTCCCGAGCGCACGTGCGCCACCGCGTCGCGCAGACGCTCCGCGACGAAGGGCGGCGTGATCGGCCGTCGCAGGTAGTCGGCGGCACCGCTCTCCATCGCCAGGCTGTAGTTCGCCTCGTCGTCCCCCGGTGCCACCAGCAGCACCGGGATCTCCGGCACGCGGTCGTGCAGGCTGCGGCACAGGCCGATGGAATCGAAGTCCTGCGTGTCGATCTCGGCCAGCACCGCATCGGGACGCTCGTGCAGCACCTGCAGGACCGCCTGCTCGGCCTGCCCGCACATGCTCACCCGCAGCCCCATCTGTCCCAGCACCGATGCCACCTGCTTGCGGGTGCCGAGGTTCGGATGCACGACGAGAACGTGGATGTCGGAGAGCTGAACCGTCTCGCGTGCTTCCGGCTGCGGCTCTTCGGGCTCCGGGACGGCCTCCTGCTTGCGGACGTGCTTCGGGTCGGCGAGCGACTCGGGGGTCACCTCGGGCAGGCGCCGGCGTTGCTGGCGCTGCCGGGCCACCTGCGCCGAGCGCCGCGCCAGATCGGCGATCCAGGCGCCGCGCCTGCGCCACGGCGTCGCCTCCGCCGTGGTCGGCGACTGCAGGTCCGCCTCGTCGAGCATGCCGGGGGCGAAGGCGTCCGCATTCGGAGATCCGGCGACGTAGTACGCCTCCATCTCGTCATGCACACACGCCGGCGCCTCCTGAGTTTCCGGTGCGCGCTTCGACATGGTTCACACCCCGAAGAGATCGCGCGTGAGGTCGGCGTCACCCTTCAAGCCCATGCTGAGCTCGCGGTTGACGACACGCACCAGTGCATCCACGACGAGCGGGTCGTAGCGCAGACCCCAGTTCTCCGCCAGGGACTCGAGTGCCTCCGCTCGACCGAGCGCTTTGCGGTACGGGCGGTCCATCGTCATCTTCACGTAGGACTCGGCCACCGCGACGATGCGCGCGCCGAGAGGAATCGCCCGCCCGCGCAGGCCCATCGGGTAGCCCTCGCCGTTGTAGGCCTCGTGGTGGTGCAGCACCACGTCGACCGCGACGTCGCTGAAGCGCATCTGCCGCATGATCGATGCACCTTCCAACGGATGCCGCCGGATGGACTCCCACTGGTCGGCGCTGAGATCCTGCGCCGAGCGCAGCAGCATCTCGCTGACGCGCAGCATGCCGACGTCGCGCAGCACGGCGCCGTACACCAGGTCGCGGATGGCGTCCTCCGGGTACTGGATCTCGCGCGCCAGCGCCTGCGTGTAGCGCACCACCTGCTCGGTCGATCCGCAGTCGAAGCTGTTGTGGCTCTCGATGAGCGTGATGAGCCCGCGGACCACACCCAGCGTGCGGTCCTGCAACGTCTCGTAGAGAAGAGCGCGATCGTAGGCGAGGGCCGCCTGACTGAGCAGCGACCACAGCATCTCGAGATCCGGATCTGGCCTGCCGCTGCCGTTGCCGAGCAGAATGAGGCCGATGGAGCGGTCCTTGTGGCGGAACGGCGCCGCGTACTGCAGCCCGTGCTGGCGGGCCCAGATGCGCTCCTCGTCCAGGACCTGGCTCGAGACGTCGATGCGCACGCCGCGCTCGGACGCGAGCGCTGCCTGCACCAGGGTCGAGTCGCCGCGCAAGCGCAGCTCGCGCGCCGCGTCGGGAACCAGCCCGCGATGGTGCGTCAGGCGGTAGCCGCCTGCACGCTCGCTGAAGTAGAGCACCGTCTCGGCGCGTGCGATGGACACCACGGAAAGCACCAGAACCTCGAGAATGCGCGACGTTCCGAAGGCCGCGTCGAAGTCCTGGCTCAGGTGCAGGATGTCACGCATCTGCGCCAGCTGCCGGCGGATGAGACGCTCGTGCTCGTTCTCGCGACGCGCCGGTGGCTTGGGCAACGGGAGCGGCGGCGACGGCGTGGGCGCGACAAGCCGTGAAGGAGGCGCAGGAGGTGTGTGCAGGCGCGATTCCAGACCGGGCTTCCTGGCGGACGCAGCGTGCTCGAGACGCCGTGACTCCGCGTCGGACCCGCCGTGCTCGACCCGCCGCGGCTCCATGCCGGACCCGCCGTGCTCGACCCGCCGCGGCTCCATGCCGGACCCGCCGTGCTCGAG
>JBHHXQ010000317.1:0-4451 GCA_046757105.1 Candidatus Krumholzibacteriia bacterium | reverse complement strand
CGGTCTGGACCGACCGGCCAGCCCGGAATCCCACACTCGTACGGACGCCCGGACGACGGCCCGCGTGCCCGCTTCTGGTCTGGAGATGCTGGCCGCACTTCGGATGTCCGTATTCCGGACGGGTCTCGGCGCGAAACTCGGAATTGACTGGAACCGGAGTCTCTCGATAATGGCACCCGGATTGCGTGGGCATCTGGACAGAGGCGACGGTCGGCTAGCTTCCGACCGCCAGGTGCCGCGGACGCTCCGGCATTCGGCCTGAGCCCGTGGATGATGATGTGGAGGAGGAGGAGGACGTGATGTTCGACGACGAGAAGCTGGCACCAGGCCAGGACGTTCTGGAAGGGCAGAACCTGGAGCAGGGCTGGACCGTCGAGGGCCCGGGCGCCAATGCCCGGACGGAGCAGACCGAGACCCCCACGAAGCCGAAGACCGATCCGGCGCCGCGTGTGATCCAGGTGGATACCGCGGAGCCGCAGGACCTCGTCGACGGGATCGCGACGGCCGTGGGCCAGGTGGCCACCGAGGTTGCCCCCGCGAGCGCACCCGTGGTCCTCGATCTGGGCGGGCGTCCGCTGCACATTCCGGCGAGCGAGTCGACGAATCCCAAGGTGCGCCAGGCCAGCGCCCGGATGGCCAGCTGCCGCGAGGGCTACCGGAACCTGTCCCCGGAAGCCATCGCCGAGGAGAACGCCGACATCAACCGGCGTCTGGCTCAGAAGTACCGCACGGATTGCCAGCTGCCGGCGGCCGGTGGTTCGGTTTCGAAGAGCTACTACTACGACTCGAAGACCATCGAGCGTCTCGAGCTCGACATCAAGCAGGTCCTGCTCGAGGGCGACGTGCCGCGCTCGACGATCATCGAGGTATGCCGTCTGCGCGATCCCGAGGATCAGCGGGCCATCGTCTTCGACATCCTCGACAAGAACCTCAGCTGCCGCGAGACGCGCCAGATCGTCCAGCTGGTGGTCAAGCTGCGCGCGCGTCCGGGGACGAGCGTCCAGGATTACCTGACGCCGAAGCTGGCCAACCTCATGCGCACGCACGTTCCATTCTTCGTGCGCGTGTAGTGGGCGCCGTCCGCGGACGGCGAACCACGCAAGCCTGGAACTCGCTGCGGGCCGGGACTCTCCCGGCTCGCAGTGTCTCCGGCCCGACCACGAACGTCCCCCGGTACCCAGATACACCGCGCCGCGGCCGAACACGTGGATCCGGCCGGCGCAGGCGCGGGTGCTCCGCGCGTCGCCGACGCGCCCGATCCCGAACCGCGGGGTCACCTGTCCCCGGAGCGTCGTGCACCACCAGCGGCCGTGGCGGAATTGCCTGGGACCAGCGCCGGATGCTGTGCTACAAACGCATCATCCCGGCATCGAGTCCCGGGCAATTCGAGGAGGCATCCCTCTGGGTGAGAAGACGCTGCAGCCCGAGACCGGTTCGCTCATGGAGAAGCTCGTGTCGCTGTGCAAGCGGCGCGGCTACATCTTCCAGTCGAGCGAGATCTACGGCGGCCTGAACAGCTGCTACGACTACGGTCCGCTCGGAATCGAACTCAAGAACAACATCAAGAGCGCCTGGTGGCGGGCGATGACCTACCACCACGACAACATCGAGGGCGTGGACGCCTCCATCCTGATGCACCCGCGGGTGTGGGAGGCGTCGGGGCACGTCGAGGGCTTCACCGATCCTCTGGTCGACTGCCGCCGCTGCAAGCAGCGCTTCCGCGCCGATCAGATCGAAGGCAACGTCTGCGCGAACTGCGGCGGCGAGCTCACCGAGCCCCGCATGTTCAACCTGATGTTCAAGACCTTCATGGGGCCGGTGGAGGATCAGGGCTCGGTCGTCTATCTGCGGCCGGAGACCGCCCAGGGAATCTTCGTGAACTTCCAGAACGTGCTCACCGTGTCGCGCCAGAAAGTGCCGTTCGGGATCGCCCAGATCGGCAAGGCGTTCCGCAACGAGATCACGCCCGGGAACTTCGTTTTCCGCACGCGGGAGTTCGAGCAGATGGAAATGCAGTTCTTCGTGCACCCGAGCGAGGACGGCGAGTGGTTCGAGCGCTGGCGCGAGGAGCGTTTCGAGTGGTATCGGTCCATCGGCATCCGGTCCGAGAAACTGCGCTGGCACGAGCACGGCCCGGACGAGCTGGCGCACTACGCGAAGCGCGCCTTCGACATCCAGTACGAGTTTCCGTTCGGCTGGCAGGAGATCGAGGGCATCCACAACCGCACCGACTTCGATCTGAAGCGCCACGAGGAGTACTCGAGCAAGCGTCTCGAGTACTACGACGAGGCGCGCAAGGAGAGATACCTCCCCTACGTCATCGAGACTTCGGTCGGCTGTGACCGGACGCTGCTCGTGACGTTGCTGGATGCCTACTGCAAGGAGCAGGTCGGCGACGACACCCGCGTCGTGCTCAAGATCTCTCCGAGGATCGCACCGATCAAGGCCGCGATCCTGCCGCTCGTGCGCCGCGACGGCATGCCGGAGGTGGCTCACAAGATCGCCGACGACCTCATGCGTGCGCAGCGAGTGTTCTACGACGAGTCGGCCTCGGTGGGGAAACGCTACCGGCGCCAGGACGAGATCGGCACGCCGTACTGCTTCACGATCGATGCGCAGACCCTTCAGGACCAGACGGTGACGGTGCGCGACCGCGACAGCATGCAGCAGGAGCGCCTGGCGACCGACGCGCTGAGGGCCTGGCTCGACGAGCGCGTGCGGTACGTGTGATGCGGTGGCGGCGGGTCGAAGGCGGCGTGGCGGTCGTTCTGAGGCGAGGCGAGGACGTGCACGAGAGTCTCGTGCGCCTGGCACGCGAGGCGGAGCTGCGCTCCGCGTTCATTGTGGGGCTCGGAGCGATCGAGGAGGCCGTGCTTGCCTTCTACGACCCGGAGCTCAAGGAGTACCAGCCCACCGAGATCCGCGGCGTCCACGAGGTCGGCAATCTCACCGGCAATCTGACGCGTGTCGACGGCGAGCCGTTCGCGCACATCCACGTCGTGATCGGCGGGCGCGACCTCGGCGCACGCACCGGCCATCTGGTTTCGGCTCGCGTCGGCGCCACGATGGAGCTCTTCGTCCGCGACCTCGGCACCGAGATCGCACGCAGCCCGAACGCCGAGATCGGTCTCAAGCTCTGGGACCTGTGAAGAACGAAGGTTTCTTGACGCCTCGTGCGTGATCAGTGCGCCGAGCCGCTCCCCACTCGATTGCGTGGCTCGTCCGGTGCATGCGGGCGGGCCGTCAGTAGAGCTTCAGCTTGCGTTTGCGCCTCTCGACGCGCACCTGCATGCTGAACGGCTTCACGGGGCGCTCGCCCTTCAGCTTCGTCCTGCCGATCGTGTCGGCGACGTCGAGCCCCTTGGTCACGTGGCCGAACACCGTGTACTCGCCGTCCCAGCTCGGGTGGTCCTTGAGGTCGATGAAGAACTGGCTTCCGGAGTTCCTGTCGCCGACGGCCGCCATGGCCACGGCGCCCCGCGTGTGCTGCTTTTCGTTGAGCTCCGGCTGGAGCGTGTAACCGGGACCACCGGTGCCGTCGTTCTTGGGATCGTTGTCGCGCGACAGGGGATCGCCACCCTGGATGAAGCTCTCCGCGCCCACCCGGTGGAAAAGGGTGCCGTCGTAGAACCCCTTCTCCGCCAGCCGGACGAAGTTCTTCACGTGCCGTGGTGCGTACTTGTGGTGCAGACGGATCTGGATCTGCCCGAGCTCTTCTTTGCCTTGACTGATGTCGAGAATGGCGATGAGTTCCTCGTTCGACGCCAGTTCGGCGTCTGCGAGGCCCGGCTCCTGGGTGCTCTTGTCTTGCGCCAGCGCCGTCGGGGCCGATGCGATCGCCAGGACGAGCAGGGCGAGGACTCGCATTGCTACTCCTTTCGTGGCCGGGAGCCGCAATCCGGTCGGACACCATCGAGCGACAGCGGACCAAACACACTATGCCGGTCGTGTGGCACACGGTCGGCTTCCCGGCAAGCGCGCTCGGTGGATCTCACTGTTGGCAATTGCTACACTACACCGTCGACCTCAAAGCAAACAAGCGAATTGGGTGTTTTTGCCCAATGCGATCGAAGGTCGAAGCACGGTGCCGCGGTCGTGGCATCAGCCTTCGTCTTCGAGCCGCGCGGCCGGGGGGCCGCAAGGGGCGCAGCGGCTTGGAACGAACAACACGTGGACGGCACCATGAGCCGGGCGCGTTCGTCGTCGCGGTTCTGCTCAGCGTGCTGCTGACCGGGGGCATCGTCCGGCTCGTGTCGGATCGGAACGCGCCGAGACCCCGGCGCCAGGCGTCCGGTGCGCCGCAGCTTGCGACCGCGCTCGCCAACACGAACATCGCGGCTGCAGGCACGCGCGTGGACGAGCAGCAACCGAAGCGGTCCGCGGTGTTCTGGCGGCCGCCAGCGACTTCGCCCGCGCCCTCGCCGTTGGATGCGTCCCCCACCAGGCCTCCA
>JBHHXQ010000316.1:0-4452 GCA_046757105.1 Candidatus Krumholzibacteriia bacterium | reverse complement strand
CGCACCGCACACTCGATGTTCATCGGCGACTCGCGGACGAGCGGCGGGCCGACCTTCATGGCCGGCGTGGGTGTGAGGCCGCTGAACTCGAACTCGCTCTCCTCCGGAGCGATCTCCGCCGCACAATCGACGGCCTGACGCACGATCTCCTCCGTCACCGTCGCGATGACGAACTCACGCGTCTCACGGATGTTGCGCAGCGTGTCCTTCGTAGCGCCATCGCGGCGATTTGCCGGCGCGAACACCACCACCGGAGGCAACGCCGACACCATGTTGTAGAAGCTGAACGGCGCCAGGTTATGCACTCCGTCCCCCGAGATGCTCGACACCAGAGCAATGGGCCGTGGGTTGACGAACCCGACGAACAGCGGATAGAGCTCCCGCCACTGCTTCGCATCCGAACCGATTTCGATGGATGTCAACGCGACCTCCCGGATCTGCTCCCGATCTCGCACGATCGCCTTGCCGTGTTGCTCCAACCCGGAAAAACGTATCGCCGATCCGACGCCGGTGCTGTCGAATGCCGGCAGGCGTTCACTCTGATGCTGCCGGGACGAGCAGCCCGTAGACGTCGCCCGGCGTGCAGGCATCCAGCGCCGAGGCCACGTGTGGCTTCGGGCACACACGGGCGATTGTGCCGCGCCACCGTCTTCCCTGGCCCAGAGAGCCGCACTCCGGAAAGCGACGCCCGCAGACCGACGCCCCGGCGAGCCGCACCCCAGTGAACCACACCCGGGGGGTGACGCCCCAGCAAGCCAAACCCGGGGCGCGACGCCCAGCCGGTGTCCGCGGCCCCGTTCGGACATTCGAGCTCCGCGCACGGGATCCGTTGACCCGAGAGCCCCGGCGGCTTATTAAATGTTGAGGCGGACGCACCCGGGGCGACCCCTGGCGCATGGTCGCGCCCGGTTCCCTCGGAAGACCGCCCTCGCACGGGCCTCGAGAGGCCGGAGGGGCGGCACGGTCTCGGGCCCGGGGCTGGACGTCACGAGCGGGCCCCACGCCTGGGGGAGAATCCAGATGACCGCAAAGAAAGCACCGCGAGGTCAGGATGAGCCGCTGGCGATCCGTGACCGGGATCCGGACAACGGCTCCGAAGGACCGGCCTCCCACGAGCCGGAGGAGCCGAAGGACAGCGTATTGACGCTGCCGGTGCTGCCGATCAAGAACACCGTGCTGTTCCCTCACCTGATCATGCCGCTCTCGGTGGGAAGGCCGATGTCGGTCACGGCGGTGGAGACAGCCCTGGCGACGGAGGAGAAGGAGATCATCGTCGTCACCCAGCGGGACGCGGGGGTCGAGGAGCCCACGCAGGAGGACATCTATTCCATCGGGACACGGGCCATCATCAAGAAGATCGCGCGTCCGAGCGAGCAGCTTCTCGAGCTGATCGTGCAGGGCACCGAGCGCGTCGTCCTGATCAAGCTCGAACGCAAGGACGACCACCTGCAAGCGCGCGTGCGGCCTTCTCCGGTGCCCGACGAGAAGAGCGTCGAGATCGAGGCGCTGCGCCGTGAGGTGCTGGAACTCGCGTTGCGTGCCCACGAACTCTCACGACCACAGGTCGGCGTGGAGTTCGAGCAACTCCTCTCGGACCACGAAGAGCCGATCCGCCTGGTCTACCTCCTCGGCTCGATCATCAGCCTCGAGCTCGAGAAGGAGCAGTCGCTGCTCGAGGCGGCGAGCTCCTCCGATGCGCTCCGCCTCATCTTCACCTACCTGCGCCACGAGGTGCAGGTCCTCGAGCTGCGCAACAAGATCGCCAGCGAAGCGCAGACCGAGATGACCCGCCAGCAGCGCGAGTACCTGTTGCGGCAGCAGCTCCGCGCCATCCAGCAGGAGCTGGGCGAGGAGGACCCGGAGAGCGGCGAGATCAACCTGCTGCGGCAGCAGCTCGAGGAGGCCGACGTCCCGGACGAGGTCCGCAAGGAGATGGAAAAGGAGCTGCGCAGGCTCGAGAAGGTCCCGTCCGCGTCTCCCGAGCACCACGTCATCCGCTCGTACGTGGAGCTGGTGCTCGAGCTACCGTGGCGCAAGGCCACCGAGGACGAGATCGACATCCCGCGCTCGCGCCAGGTCCTCGACGAGGACCACTACGACCTGAAGGAGGTCAAGGAGCGCATCCTCGAGCATCTTGGCGTGCTCAAGCTCAATCCGGAGGCCAAGGCGCCCATCCTCTGCTTCGTCGGCCCGCCCGGTGTCGGCAAGACCTCGCTCGGGCAGTCCATCGCCCGCTCGCTCGGGCGCAAGTTCCAACGCATGAGCCTGGGCGGCATGCACGACGAGGCCGAGCTGCGCGGCCACCGCCGCACCTACATCGGCGCCATGCCGGGGCGCATCATCCAGGCGATCCGCCGCGCTGGCGTCAACAACCCGCTGGTCATGCTGGACGAGGTCGACAAGCTGGGGCGCGACTTCCGCGGCGATCCGGCAGCGGCACTCCTCGAGATCCTCGACCCGGAGCAGAACAAGGACTTCCGGGACAACTACCTCGACCTGTCGTTCGATCTCTCCAAGGTGTTCTTCATCACGACGGCGAACACGCTCGACACGATCCCGCGGCCGCTCATCGACCGCATGGAGCTGCTGCGCCTGCCCGGCTACAGCGAGGAGGAGAAGAGCGAGATCGCCAAGCGCTACCTCATCCCCCGCCAGCTGAAGGACAAAGGCCTCAAGCCGGAGCAGCTGCAGATTCCCGACGACACGCTCCGCAAAGTCACCATGCGCTACACGCGCGAGGCGGGCGTGCGCCAGCTGGAGCGTGCCATCAGCCGGCTGGCTCGCAAGGTGGCGCTCCACTTCGCGGAGGGCAAGACAGAACCGGTCACGGTCCAGCCCGACGACCTGGCCGAGCTGCTGGGCCCGGAGATCTTCTTCATCGAGAAGATGCGCAAGGACTCACCGCCCGGCGTCTCGACGGGCCTGGCGTGGACCGAAACCGGTGGCGAGGTCCTCTACATCGAATCGACCCTGCTGCCCGATTCGAAGGGTCTCACGCTCACCGGACACCTCGGCGAGGTCATGCAGGAGTCGGCCAAGACAGCGCAGAGCTTCGTCTGGTCGCACTCCGACGGCCTGGGAATCGACCGCGAGAAGCTCAAGAACACCGGCGTGCACATCCACGTCCCAGCCGGCGCCATCCCCAAGGACGGCCCCTCGGCGGGCGTGACCATCATCACCGCTCTCGCCTCGCTCTACTCCGGCGTGCCCACCCGCAGCGACACCGCCATGACCGGCGAGATCACGCTGGCAGGGCTCGTCCTGCCCATCGGCGGCGTGAAGGAAAAGGTGCTCGCCGCGCGCCGCGCCGGCATCCACCGCGTCGTCCTCCCCAAGGAGAACGAGAAGGACCTGCGCGATCTCCCCGATCACGTCCGCGATGAGATGGAGTTCGTCTTCGTGGAACGCGTCGCAGACCTTCTGAGGGAAACCATCCCCCAGCTCGACGAGCGCGGCGTCGGATAGGCCGCCGCAGGGGATGCAGACCGTCCGCCAGCATGTGGGGCAGGCGCCCGCTCTGGTCGCGCACCGTCACCCCGAGGAGGAGCGACATGACCAAGATGGAAGTTCTCCATCTGGAGAACCTTCAGCACGAAGCCACTGTTCGAGGCCACTCGGTCGTCCTCGACGAGCCCAAGGAGGTGGGGGGCGACGACGCGGGCATGAACCCCTACGAGATGCTGCTCGCCGCCCTGGGCGGCTGCATTTCCATGACCCTGCGCCTGTACGCCCGCCACAAGGGATGGGCCCTCGAAGACGTGCGCGTCGTGCTGACGCACGAGAAGATCCACGCCGAGGATTGCCGGGACTGCGAGACGCGGGAGGGCAAGCTGGACGTCATCCGCAAGAAGGTCGAGTTGAAGGGAGACCTCGCTCCCGAACAACTGACACGCCTCCAGGAGATCGCGGCCCGCTGCCCCGTCCACCGCACTCTCACGGGCACGATCGAGATCCTGAACGACGAGTCGCTCTGAGCCGGCCGTCGCGCGATGCCCGGGGACGGGGCGTGGATTCCGGCCTCACGCAGTTTTCGCAGGCGCCGGGAGCGGATCGGCCCGTCCCGGCGCGGGTTGCAGCCGGATCGACTGCGGCTGGCTGGCAGCCGGTACGGGGTCCGCGTAGCCGCGCATCGGGCACTCCAGCTCCTCTCTGTCCTGCGACCACAGGCCGCGCATCCACGTTCTCATCCGCGGCTCGTCGAGGTCGAGGAATCCGTCCTCGCGGATCCGACCCACCTGGTTGTTGGGGTGCTCGAGCGCCACGGTGCACTTGTTCAGCCGGCCGTTGGCCCGCACCACGTAGGAGTTCCCACGTGTCGCGTAGCAGATCGGCGCGTGCTGCTCGATCGTGACGTGACGAAGCTGGAGATCCACCGCTCGGCGGCTCAGGCCACGCACGACCCGACGCCCCTCCTCCTCGCCGAAGACGGGAAGGGCGCCGTCGTTCGGCCCA
>JBHHXQ010000315.1:0-4454 GCA_046757105.1 Candidatus Krumholzibacteriia bacterium | reverse complement strand
CCTCGCTCTTCGAACACGCTTCCCATGTTGGAGAGGATCTCCGCCTCACGATCCTCGATGCCGCGCTCGCGGGCCAGCGTCAGACCTTCTTCGAAGAAGACCTGGGCGGAGTCGAGATCGCCGCGCTGGTGGAACTGGACCCCCAGGCCGTTCAGCGTCCCGACGTAGAGCTCCCAGTCGTGCGCACGCCGCGCCGACTGCAGGACGCCCAGGAAGCTCTCGAGTGCCTCGTCGAGCCGATCCTGCGCCTGGTACGTGAACGCGATGTTGGCGAGCAGACGGGCCTCGCGCGTCGGATCGCGGAGCCCGCGCGAGAGCTCCAGGGCGCGCCGGTACGGCCCGCGTGCCTCTTCGTACAGACCGAGCACGTGCAGGCAGTATCCCGACAGGGCTTCTGCGCGTTGCTCGAGGTATGGATCTCCCGCCAGGCGCGCAAGCCGAACCACGTCGGGAAGGATCTCCTGCGCCGCTTGCCATTGGGACGATTCGTGGAGACGGCGGGTCTCCAAGTAACGTTCCCACGCTGTCACCTCGGAGGGCAGCGTTGCGTCCGTCAGGCCGTCGTAGAAGGTCGCCTGACGCAGGCACAGGGAGTCTCCGAACTCGCGCGCGTAGAGCTCGGCGATCGTTCTCGCGCTCCGGTACGACTGCGTGGCGGATTCACGCCGATTCTCCAGGCGAGCCTGCACGTAGTCGGCGAGCAGATGGTCGACGACTCTGCGCGACCCGATGCGCTCGCTGCCCACGAGAACGCGGGCAGAATCGGCGTCCCCCGACGCAAGTCTCTCCAGTAGCCGGATCCGATAGGTGCGCTGATTCGGCGTCTCGCCAGAGACCCCGCGGGGCGTGAGCGTCACGAGAAGGGCGCAGCCGATTGCAGACCAGCGCGACATGAAGCGCGTACACTCCGGCGTTCACGTAGACCACGGGCGCTCGGCTTGTGTTGCCGCCGGCGCGATCACCGGACTGGAGGACGTCGCACCCGATGCGGGAGAGCCCACATCTCCCGACGACGGTATGGACTGTCGAGATGGCTGTGCCCAGGATACTAGTACGAAACGGGGTCGTGCGGCCAGAGCCGACCGGTCCTCCCGGAGTGCGGGCCGCGCACCGGAAGAGAACCGCATGTGCGGGACGCCCGAGCGTTGTCGTCCACCGGGCCGGCTGCGAGCCGCGGTTGCGGTGTGCTCTACCGCCCCAACCTCTCGAGAAGCTGCCGGGCCCGGCGGGCGTACTCCCCTTGTTCGCTCGCGAGAGACCTGAGGGTGCGGGCTGCGTCATCCGTTCTGCCGGCCCCGAGGTAGGCGTTGGCCAGAGTCCAGGACGACTTGGCGCGCAAACCATCGCCGGCGAGCCGGACCGCCGTTTCGAGGTCGGGAATGGCACCTCCAGCATCGCCCGCCAGCGCTCGCGAAAGCCCGGCCAGGTACACCGCCTCGGCGAGTGTGGAATCGCGCCCGAAGGCGGCGCGGAAGTGGCGCTCCGCTTCCTCGTAGCGCTCGAGAACGAAGTAGCCGGCGCCGGCTTCGAGAAGCTCGCGGATCGCATCCTGAACCCCCGGTGCGCGCAGGGTGTGCGTCGCGAGCTCCTCGCGCGGGAACGTGGCCAGGCTCGAAGGATCGGGAGAGAGCGCCGTCCGAAGCGTCAGGACACCCACGGCCAGGATCACCAGCGCTGCCGGGACGGCCACTCGAGGCCGAAAAAGCCACTCGAGGGCTGCGGACCACACGGCCCGGGACGGACGCTCCGGTGCTGTCGGCCGCCCGCGCAGCATGCGCGCGTACGCGCCGGCGTGACCGCGCAGCAGCGCAGCGCACGCGGCGCCGCGTTCGAGCTTCTCGAAACAGATGTCGCACTCGAGGACGTGCTTCTCG
The DNA here is from genome assembly GCA_046757105.1 of Candidatus Krumholzibacteriia bacterium. Taxonomy (GTDB): domain Bacteria; phylum Krumholzibacteriota; class Krumholzibacteriia; genus JBHHXQ01. The sequence continues at coordinate 2,580 of JBHHXQ010000315.1, read as the reverse complement.
AAGATGCGACGCTCGTCGTCGTCCAGGCCCCCGAGCTCGTAACGCGCCAGAAGCCTGTGGATGTCCTCGCGGCCACACCGCTCTTTGCTCTTCGAATCGCTCATCGTAGTCCAGACTTCACGCGCAAGCGCTCATCGTGTCGTACCGCTGTGGCGGCCGGTCATCGAAACGTGCAGACGAGCGCACCGCCGCGGATGGCTCCCGGCCGCCCGGTTGTCGCCGGCCCTTCATTGCGACCGCCCCGGGGGCCGCACTTTCGCGTGCAGAGCCTCGACCTCGGCGAGGAGCTTGGCGCGGCACCGCGAGAGGCGGCTGGCGATCGTTCCCATGGGCTCGCCGGGGAAGGCATCGAGGATCTCCTGCCTCCCCGCCCCCTCGAGAAGCAACCCGAAGATCCTCCGACACTCCGGTGAGAGACGTCGGAGAGCCTTCCCGAGCACCTCGCGGAATTCGAGAGCGGCGATCTCCGGATCGGGTGAGACGGCGAGCGCGGCCCACCCGAAGGCGATGTCCTGACTTTCGAAGCGCGCCAGCTCGACGCGGCGCCGCTTGAGGTAGTTCCCAACCTTGTTGTGCAGGATCCTGAAAAGCCACGGGAAGAAGCCGCACGGCAGATCCGCGTCTCGGTACTTCTCGACTGCGGTGCGAAGCGTCTCCTGCGCGATGTCCCGGGCCGCCTCGGGATCCCAGATTCTCTTTTCCGCAAGAGCCAGGATCCTTGCATGGGCCTTCTCGAACAGGAGGCTCTCAGCCTCGCCGTCTCCGGCCCGTGCGCGAGTCAGCAGGTCCTCGATTGGCACCGATTGCCGAGACTGGTCCGACATGACACCTGCCAGGCCAAGTGGTCCCGTCCACCAAGAGTCCAGAGAATCAACACGAGAATACGTGCGGCCGGCAAGGGAGGAAAGCGCAAACGCCGCAGGCGACATCACCGATCGCAGTGGACGTTCCGGGGATGTCCGCCGCACGACGAGGGTCGCCGACCCGCTCGGGAGGAGACACGAGGTCCACGCCGTTCTCGGAGCCGAGGACGCAATGGAAGCTCGCCACTTGCACCGAACTGCCGTTGTCTCCTGGCTCTCGTGCGGATCATCGAACCAGAACCAGCCTGCCGCGCACCTCCACCCGGTTGCCGTGCTTTGGCGTCAGGCTCAGGCGGTAGAAGAACTGGCCGGAATGGGTGACGCGGGGCCACTCGAGGACGCCGGTGTGGCCGGCGGTGACGGCCCTTTCCGCGTGATGCAGCCTGTGACCGGCGACGTCGAACACCTCGAACGAGAGCCGGCCCGCCTGCTCGCTGCGGAACAGGACGCCTGCGCTGCCCCGGGTTGGATTGCGGCGTGGGGCTGCCCAGAGCACGCCGTTCGCACCGGGAGCGCTGGGCGCCGACGAGGCGACACCCGGTTCCACCTGGTCAGCGCCACGATCGGTGTGCAGGCCGAATCCTCCGGGGCGCGGATCCCTCTCGATGTCGTCGTGCACCGCGACGTCGTTCGCGTGTGGGGCGCCGTCGTCCACGTTCACACCGAGATCCAAGGCGTCGTCGTGCAGTGGACCCCCATCGACGAGTCGGTAGAAATCCGAATTGGAGTCCCACGGTGGGTCGATGGCCCAGACGTGTTCGACGAAGGCCGGGTCCACGGACGGCCTGCCGAGAACCACGAAGGTCCCTGTCCCGACGCCCGAGATCCTCTGCACGCCGATGAGCGACTCCACAAAACCGGGAGACGCAAAGGCCGCGTTGTGGCTCGTCACCACGGTCATGTTGTCGTTGACGTCGCTGCGGAATGCGACGGGTTCGGGCGCCAGGACCTGGTGGTTCACGACGACGTTGTTGCGCAGCAGCACCAGCGGGCCCACGAAGGGGCTGCCGGTGACGTCGATGCCATGGATGCGGTAATCGGAGACGACGTTGTTGTAGAGCAGGAGGGAATTGACCGGGTCGTTGAAATCCGTCGCGAGGATGCCGGTATCGAAGTTTCCGGGCGCCAGGGAGAAGAGGATGCAGTTCCGCACCACGACGTTCGTCGGGTAGTAGACCCGCAGGTTGCTCCAGCCCGGTCCTCCGGGCGAAGACCACACCGAACCGATCCGACAGCGATGGATCCTGATGTTGGAAGCATGATCGAGAAAGACGAGATCGTTTGCATTGGTGGTTGCGCGCACGATGTCGAGGTCCTGAAGCGTGATGCAGCTCGTGAAGCTGAGGGTGAAGATCTGCTGGCTGCCGTCCACCGATGCGATGGTCGCGCGCCGGAGCGTCGGGACACCGGGGTCCGGGCGGATGGTGAGGCGGCGCCCGCAGTGGAAGGCGCCACCGAGCAGGAGCGGGCTGGTGACGAAGAGAGGGGACTCGCGGATGAAGATGACCTGCTCCGGGGCAGCACCCGCCCCCGCGGCCGCCACCGCGTCGTGCAGCGTCGGAACGTCCTCGGACGGCACGTAGTAGTATTCGGTAGCGCCAGCGGGCAGATCCCAGAGGAGCGCCAGCGCGACGCCGAGCAGGAAAAGCGTTCCTCGCATCGTGTTCCTCCAGTGCGCCGGTCAAAACCGGCAAGGTGTTAAGGTGAAAGTCCAGAA
>JBHHXQ010000314.1:0-4463 GCA_046757105.1 Candidatus Krumholzibacteriia bacterium | reverse complement strand
CAGGAGCGCGACGACGACGGCAAGCGGCAGGGCCTGCGCAGCGAGCCGCGCCGGAGCGTGCGGCGCCAGCAGCGTGCGGCGCACGACGCCCAGAAGCGTCAGCCCTGCGAGGACGTGCAGCGCGATGTTGAGCAGGTGGTAGCCGAGAACGTGCAGTCCGCCCAGCGCGTAGTTCAGCGCCAGCGTGAACGCCAGCACCGGGCGGCCGCTGGAGCCCGATCCCGCCGGCCCGGTGAGCGATTCCGACAGCGGCCACAGCCGCCGCACGTTCGGGTTCTCGACGATCGACCCGACATCGTCGAACACGAACGAGTTCCCGAGGCTGTTCAGGTAGACGCCGAACCCCACGACGACGAGGAACGCCACGGCCGCCCACGACCACCGGCGCCGCGCTGCCGCCACCGCCGGCCTCGCCACGCCTCGCAGCTCGGAGCCCGACGTGCTCTGCCCCTTCTTCCCGCGTGCCCGTGCCACGCCGCCAGGATAGCCACGGGGCGGCCGCCGCCGAAGTCTTTCGGTGCGGCAGGACGATCGGACCTGCAGGAGCGCGCCCCTCGGGGCCGCCGCCGGGCTTGACGCCCGCAGCACGACGGCTAGTGTGACGACGTCGCAGCCGCAGGGGAGAACCACCCTGGCACGAGGCGCCCGCGCTCCGGCGAGTGCGCGCGACTTGGGGAGTGGCTTCCGATGTCCGACATGCCGTGCATTCTGATCACCGTCTCCGGGGCGGATCATCCGGGAATCACGGCGGCGCTCACGTCGATCCTCGCGCAGCACCAGGCCGTGATCCTCGACATGGAGCAGGTGGTCGTGCAGGAGCGCCTCAGCCTGTCGATCCTGATCCGCGGCGACCGCAGCAGCTCTTCCGGAACGCTCAAGGACCTGCTCTTCGCCGCCAAGGAGCACGGCAACGATCTCGATTTCCGCGTCCTCGATCCCGGCACCAGCCGGCGGCAGGCGCATTCACCGTACGTGCTGACGTTGCTCGGAGACCCGGAGCTCGACGCCGAGGCCGTCTCGGCGATCTCGCGCGTGCTCGCAACGCACGGGATCAACATCGAGAAGATCGAGAAGCTGAGCGAACGACGCTTCGCGACGCTCGAGATGACCATCGGGATTCCCGGCGACGCCGACGTGCGCGCCGTGCGCGCGGCGCTCCTGGAGCGGGCGGCGCGCCTCGACGTGGACGTGGCGCTGCAGGCCGAAGGCCTCTTCAGGCGCGCCAAGCGGCTCGTGGTCTTCGACCTCGACAGCACGCTCATCCGCGGCGAGATGCTCGACCTCCTCGGCGACAGGCTGGGCGTCGGCGAGCGCATCGCCGGAATCACGCGCCGGGCGATGCGCGGCGAGATCGACTACGCGACATCGCTGCGCGAGCGCGTCGCCCTGTTGAAAGGCACACCGATCGCCGAGCACGAGGATCTCGCGTCGCCGGTCCAGCTGCGGCCGCGCGCGCTCGAGCTCGCCCGCCCCCTGCACCGGCTCGGCTTCAAGACGGCAATCGTCAGCGGCGGCCTCCTGCCGGTGGCCGAGGTCCTGCGCCGGCGCCTCGGCGTGGCTCTGGTGCATGCCAACGAAGTCGAAGTCGAGTCCGGCGAGCTCACCGGGCGCGTACTCGAGCCGGTCCTGGACGCCGCATCCAAGGGTCGCATCGTCCGCGATCTGGCCACGCGCAACGGCATCACGCTGGACCAGGTCATCGCGGTGGGCGACGGGGCCAACGACCTGCCGATGCTCGAGGCGGCCGGCCTCGGAATCGCCTTTCACGCGCACGACACCGTTCAGGAGCGCGCCCGACACGTGCTCAATCGCACGCGACTCGACTCGATTCTCTTTCTGCTGGGCATCTCGGAGCGCGATCTGCAGGCACTGCAACAGGAGGAGGTCGACGCGCAGCCATGACGACGCAGCCGCAGCTTGCGGCCGCTCGCCGGACCCGGTCGGGCCGGCTGGCGCCGCGGGCCGGAACCCGACCGACCCGCAGCGCGATCGCGCTGCGGGCGCTGCTCGTGCTGACCTGCCCCGCGGTCGGCAGCACCGCGCCGGCGACCGCAGCCGAGCTCGAGCCCGAGGCCCGCCAGAAGCTGGTGCGCATCATCGAGACCCGTGGCTTCACGCGCGGCCTGCCCCGCAAGCCGGTGCCGTCACCCGACGGCTCGCGTGTCTACTTCCTGCGCAGCGGGCCCAGAGACCGCATCCAGCGGCTGTACGTCTACGAGGTCGAGAGCGGCGAGACGCGCCTGTTTCTGATGTCGAGCCACCTGACCGCAGCCGTTGGCGTGTCCAAGGAAGAGCAGGCTCGCCGCGAACGCCAGCGCGAGACCGAAGCCGGCCTGACCAGCTTCGAGGTGTCCCGCGACGGCCGCCGGCTGCTCGTACCCTATATGGGCGACATCTTCGTCGTCGACGCCGACAGCGGCTCGATCACCCGCCTCACGGAAACGCCGCAGCCCGAGATCGATCCGCACCTCTCTCCCGACGGCAAGCACGTGGCGTTCGTCCGCGAGGACGCGCTCTTCGTCGGCCGGTCCGATGGCTCGAAGCCTCCCAGAAGGCTCACACCTCGCCTCGCGGACGGCACCGGCACGCAATCCTTCGCCATCGCCGAGTTCGTCGCGCAGGAGGAGATGGGGCGCAGCACGGGACACTGGTGGTCTCGCGACTCCAGGCGGCTGGCGCTCACGCAGGTGCGCGCGAACGAGGTTCCGACGTTCCGGGTTCCGGACTTCAACGATCCCACCGGTGAAGGCAGCGCCGGACCCTACCCCAAGCCGGGCGATACGAACGCGCAGGTCGACGTCGGGATCGTCCACGTCGGCGCCCCGGAGGAGGACGTTGCCGATGGTTCGGCCGTCCGCTTGTTCGATCTGGGCCAGGAGTACCTGGCACGGGTGCACTGGGCGCCGGATGGAGGGTCGCTGTGGGTGCAAACGCAGCCGCGCAGCCAGAAGCGCATCGATGTCTGGCGCGTCGACGTCGAGAGCGGCCGGGTGACGCTCGTCTGGCGCGAGGAGGATCCGGACTGGGTGAACCTCCACGACAGCTTCCACCTGCTGGACGACGGGGAGCGCTTCCTGTGGTCCTCGGAGCGTTCGGGTCTCCGCCAGCTCGAGATCATCGGTGCGGATGGCAGGCGCGAGCGCACGCTCACACCTGCAGACATGAACGTCCAGGAGGTCGTGCACGTGGACGAGGACCACCGCGAGGTGTGGTTCACGGGTCGCCGGGAGGACATCCGGGAGCGCCACGTCTACCGCGTACGGCTCGCGGGCGGCGAGGTGGGCCCGATCACGTCCGAGCCGGGCTGGCACGAGGCGCACTTCCACGAGAACGGGCACGATCTCTTCGTGGAGAGCTTTTCGGACGACCGCACGCCGACCCGACACCGTGTCCGCGACCGCGACGGGAAGATCCTGGGCGAGCTGCCGTCGGCGGCCGCCGTTCCGACGCCCGAGGATCTGGGACCCGAACCCGAGTTCTTCCGGCTCGAAACCGAAACGGGTGTGCCTCTCGACATCCGCATCGTGCGGCCGCGGGGAAGAGCGTCGCAGGCCAGCCTGCCGCTCGTCGTGTACGTCTACGGCGGGCCGCACGCGCAGCAGGCGCGCAACCGCTGGGTGGGCGAGCGCGGCCTCTTCGACGGCTGGCTGGCCGAGCGCGGCTTCGTCGTGGTGCGCATCGACGGCCGCGGCGTCTGGGGACGCGGTCACGACTCCGAGCGCATCTACGCCGGCCGCCTGGGAGAGCGCGAGCTCGCCGACCAGGCGGCCGGTGTCCGCGAGCTCCTCGAGCGTGTCCCCCAGATCGATCCGAACCGCATCGGTGTCTGGGGCTGGTCGTACGGCGGCTACATGACGCTCATGGCACTCATGCGCGAGCCGGAGGTATTCCGCGCCGGCGTCGCGGTCGCGCCGGTCGTCGACTGGCACGGCTACGACACGCACTACACCGAGCGCTACCTCGGCCTGCCCAGCGAGAACACCGACGGCTACGAGGCCAGCTCCGTTCTGACCTACGTGCCGGGCCTGCGCGGACACCTCACACTCGTGCACGGCGCCTCCGACGACAACGTGCACATGCGCGAGTCGATGATCCTGACGAACGAGCTCGTGAAGGCGGGCAAGCAGTTCGACCTGATGATCTACCCCGGCACCCACATGATCCAGACCGTCGAGGAGCGCTCGCACCTCTACGAGCTCATCTGGAGGGCGTTCGCGGACAACCTCTGAAACCCCGGCAGCCGCCTGCGCCCCGGCCCGTGCGTTCGGGCGCCGAGCCCGCCCCCCGGGCCGCTCCGTCCAGACACCGGGGGAGCGGCTGCGGTTGACACGTGCGCGCCCGTCGCCCGAAGTCTAGACTGACCTGGATTCCCACGTTAGTTTTTTGACTTAACACCACGCAGGCTCACCCGAAGAGGAGGCGCAGGCGCCGGCGTCCGAGCCAGGGGATGCGGGCGTCGGTGT
>JBHHXQ010000313.1:0-4465 GCA_046757105.1 Candidatus Krumholzibacteriia bacterium | reverse complement strand
CCAGCGGCCAGACCGCCCCCGCGAACCACACTCCGAGAAGCACCGAGACGCGGACCAGGAGCGCCGGCCACAGCGACGGGCCGCTCAGCCAGAAGAGCTGGCAGAGCGCCAGCGACAGCGGCAGCTCCAGAACGGCCGCCGCCCACCAGCGTGCGTCGTGCGGCGCCGCGCCGACCCTCGCCTCGAAGAGCGTGGCCAGGCAAGCGAGTGCGGTCGCCAGGCTCGCCGACAGGACGAACCGGTGACGGCGCATGAGGCTCCGGAAGACGAATCCGCGGTAGAAGCCTTCGAGCCACAGAGCGGCCGCACCGATCACCAGGACGCGCTGCGTCCAGTCCAGCGCGATCCCGAGGCCGTGCGGCTCCGCGGCGGCTGGCAGAGCCGCCGTTGCGGACGGGCCCGCAAACGCGACGGCGCAGGCGATCCACGCCGGCAGCGCCGCAGCCGCCGCCAGGGCCATGTCGCGCCGCCGGGCGCGGGACATCCCGAGCTTGGGCAGCACGTGGCGGATCTCGACGCTGTCGATCAGGTGCACGGCGGCTGCCAGGAAGACGCAGAGCCCCAGGTAGGCGATGGCGACACGCGAGACGGCGTTCTGCGCGCCGGCCCCCCACAGCACGCCCTCGGCAACCATGAACACGAACAAGATGCCGAGGAGCGGATGCGGCGGCCGGTGGATCCTGCCGGCATCGGCCGGGAGAGAACGCTCCGAGCCCCGGTCCGCAGGGCGCCGGCGGCGGGCACCGCCCTCGCGGCAGGCGGGCAGGATCGGACCGCGCAGCTCGCTCACGAGTCGACGTGCTCCTCGAAGTACGCTTTCAGGAGCTTCACGTGCTCCCACATGGGCCGCTTCTTGCGCGGATCCCGCAGCAGGAACGCCGGATGGTAGAGGACCATGAACTGCACTCCGGGGAAGCGTGGCAGCGTGAACAGCCGGCCGGCCTCCTCCTCCATCTTGAAGTCCTTGCGGGTGGGATCCATCCACTTGAGCGCCACCTGACCGAGGAGCAGCACGACCCGCGGCTTGACGAGCTCGATCTGCTTTTCCAGGAACGGCAGGCAGGCCGTGGCCTCGTCGCTCGTCGGCGCGCGGTCTTCCTCCGGCTTGCACTTGACGACGTTGGCGATGAGCGTGTCCTGGTTGGCGTCCAATCCGATCGACGCGAGAATCTTGTCCAGGAGTTCCCCGGAGCGCCCGACGAAGGCGCGACCTTCCCGGTCTTCGTTCTCCCCGGGGCGTTCGCTGATGATGAAGATGGAAGCGGCGGGGTTGCCTCGATCCACGACGATCCGGCTGCGGCCCTTGCACAACGTGCAGCGGCGGCAGTCGTAGGCGCGCAACCTGGACGCGAAATCCTCGTACGTCCCGGCGTCGAGGATCGCATTCAGGTTCTGATCGAACAAATCGACCTGCATGGTTCCTCCCCTTCGCATCGGTGCTCCCATCCTAGAGCGGCCGTGCCGGTGCGTCCAGAGCCAAGAGGCTCTCACCGCGAACCGCCCATCCCTGGCCGCGCCTTCGTCGGCTGGGGTATACTGGTTGCAGCGACCCGCGTCGCCCTCGATCCGGGCGGTTCTTCTCCTCGATTTCCAGCGTCAGCCATGTCCTCATCCGCATTGCTGCATGGGTTCTCGTGTGTTCGTGTCCCTTCCCCCGAGGGACGCCGATGGAGCGTGGCTCCGCGTCGTGGAGCGGGTCGATGATCCACGCCGGACGCGCACGCATCGTCGCCGCCACCTGGCTGTGTCTGTTTCTCGTTCTCGCGGCACTGCTGCCGCCCCTGCATGCGCTCCTGGCGTTGCACCTGCAGGTTGCACCAATCTCCGTGGCCAAGGGAAGCGATCCTCCCTCGAGCGTGTCGGGGGCGCGGGCTGCCGCGCCGCACGCGCCGTTCGTGACGCGGTTCGATGCGCAGGGCCGCCTGCGCAGGCTCTACTTCCCGGACGCGGGTCCGGGTGCCGGCTTCCTCGCGGGCAGCGTGGAGGAGCGTGCCCGCCAGCTCCTGCAACGTGAGGCGCCGCGGCTGGCGGGCGGGTCCGAACCCCTCGAGCTCGTCGAGGTGCGCTGGAGCCCGAGCGGCCCGCACGTGCGCTTCCGCCAGGTGTCGCAGGGCGTGCCGATCTGGGGTGCGGAAGCCGTCGTCAGCTTCGACCGCGAGCTGCAGCCGACCGTCCTGGCGAGCGATCTCGTCGTGGTGCCGGGCTCGCTCGAGCACACTGCCACCCTGGCCGCCGAACGGGCCCTGCGGCTGGCACTGTCGAGGGTGCAGGTGCGGTCTGCACTGCACGCACCCGCACAGGCGGAACTTCTCGTGCGCGCCTTCGGTGCCGGCTGGCGGCTCGCCTACCGTGTGAGGTTCGCCTGTGAGGTGCCGATGGGTGACTGGGAGGTCTGGATCGACGCGCGCAGCGGGAGCGTCCTCGAGCTGCGCGATCGCACGCTCCACCAGCGGAGCGCCGGGGGCCTGACGCGGCGCGAAGCCGGCCCGTCGCAGGACATCGACGGACAGGGGCGCGTGTTCCTGCCCGATCCGGTGATCGCATCCGGAGATCCGACGCTCTCGGATCAGGACGACTCCGATGCCGCCGTTCCCGGGTCCACGTACGAGCTCGTCCCGTTGCAGGATCTCGACGCACCCGTCGGCGGCTGGTACCACCTGGCGGGGCCGCACGTGCGTGTCGAGGACTGGGAGAGCCCGCCGGGTGCGCCGGATTCCTCGGCCACGCCGGAGTTCCTCTTCACGCGCGCGCAGCAGGGATTCGAAGACGTCATGGTGTACTACCACATCGACACCATGCAGCGCTGGTACCAGAAGCTCGGATTCCCCGATGCCAACAACCGGCAGCAGCCCGCCGACGCGCACGGCTTCTACGGTCTCGACAACTCGAAGTACGTTCCGAGCCTGCGCAAGCTGTCGTTCGGCGAAGGAGGTGTCGACGACGCCGAGGACGCGGCGGTCATCGTGCACGAGTACGGTCACGCCACGCAACACGACATCGTGCCCACGTGGGGGATCGGCGGTCACGAGAGGGCCATGGGTGAGGGATTCGGCGACTACCTGGCGAACTCGTACGCCTGGTCCATGCGGCCGCAGCTCGTGCAGGCCTGGAACGGGGTCTTCCAGTGGGATGGCCACAACGAGTTCTGGCCCGGTCGGTTGGCCATCGATCCGACGAAGTCGTATCCGCAGGACGCCGGCGGCCCCGTGCACGCCGCCGGAACCTTGTGGTGCTCGGCTCTCACCGACGCGCTCTACAGTCTCGGCGACCGCACCGTGATGGACCGCCTCGTGCTCGATCATCACTACGCGCTCACCGGATCGGCCACCATGGAGGACGCGGCGAACGCGATCCTGGCCGCGGACGTGGCTCTCCACGACGGCATGCACGTTCCGCGTCTCGTCGAGGTGTTCGCGCACTGGGGCATGGTGGACGCATCGCAGTACACCCCCGTGGCCATCGAGCACACGCCACTCGACATCGTGTCGATCGACGAAGGCCTCCCGGAGGTCCGGGCCCGGGTCCTGTCGAGCGCCGCGGCGATCGATCCGGCGAGCGTCCTGCTGGCGGCGCGCGCGGTCCCGGGGCCGTCCGAGACGGTTCCGATGCAGGCCCAGGGTGACGACCTCTACACGACCAGGCTTCCCGTGCATCCCGGCACCGATCTCGATCTCGAGTACTCCATCGAGGCGCGCGACCTGAAGGGCAACGCCACGCGCCTGCCGTTTCCCGGAGTGCAGTCCGCCTTCGCGTTCTCGATGGGGCTGGTGGCGGAACGCTTCGAGGAGCCCGGCGCCTGGCAGGTCGGCTCTGCGCAGGACGACGCGCTGCGCGGCATCTGGGTGCGCGCGGAGCCGGTCGGCACCTCGGCGCAGCCGGGTGCGGACCACACGCACGCCGGCTCGCGGTGCTTCGTGACCGGGAATGCGGCTCCCGGTGCGCCCGCAGGCGAGGCCGACGTGGACGGCGGCCAGACGACGCTCGTGTCGCCGGTCTACGATCTGCGCGGCGTCGCCTCGGCAACGCTGCGCTACTGGCTCTGGTACACGAACGACCAGGGGTCCCATCCGGGAGAGGACTCCTGGGAGGCGTCCGCCTCGAACGACGCCGGGCAGACCTGGGTCACGCTCGAGAGCGCCACGGCGTCGCACGCCGCGTGGCAGCTCCGCGAGTTCGATCTCGGATCGCTCTTCGGGCCGCTGGATCAGCTGCGCCTGCGCTTCGTGGCCAGCGACCGCGACGGCAGCTCGCTCGTCGAAGCCGCTCTCGACGACCTGACGTTGCTCGTCCGGTTCACCACGGATGCCGGGACCGGGTCGCCGCGGCGTCCACTCCTCCTCTCGACGCATCCCAACCCGTTCAACCCGCGGACGACGCTGCACTTCCGCACCTCGCGGCCGGGGCACGTGGAGCTGGCGATCTACGACCCGCGCGGCCGATTGGTGCGCCGGCTCCTCGGACACCG
>JBHHXQ010000312.1:0-4469 GCA_046757105.1 Candidatus Krumholzibacteriia bacterium | reverse complement strand
GGGGGTTCCAGGGCGTGCCTGCAACAGCTCGTCGAGCATGAGAAGACCGGCCTCAGTGTTCACCTCGTCGTCGAGCACCACCAGACTGGGACCCAGAAGCCGCATGGCGATGAGGCAGTCCGAGAGGTTCTCCACCATGCTCAGCCGAGGCGCATTCGTACCGAGACCCTCGAGGGCGTGCGACACGACCCCCGCAAGCTGCTCGTTGCGAGTGAGAACAAGCAAGGTTCCCTGCCGGAATGGAGTCAGCATCGACTCGCTTTCCGGCGTGTCGCGTTCGTGCCGAAGATCCATGGTTACTCCAACGGGCGTTCTGCCAAATCTCCAACGAGCGTTCTGCCCAAGACGAACGTGGCCATCGATCCCGATCCCTGGTGAACCAGGTCTCCGCGTGAATAAGCGAAGAGCGTGCCGCCTCGCCTCGTGCTGCAAGTTCAAATCCTGCAGTGGATTAGCCCGGTTCCCCGAGCCTGCGGACGCGCCTGGCTGCGTCTGAAGGGAGCAGAGCGTCTCCCGACGGGACGCGCAACCCTGTGGCCGGGGGACACATGTTCGGCGCTTGCACACGCCCGAACTCAAGAGACAAAAAGTTCTTTGAGTGTGGCCCCTGGCGTGTCAACTTCCGGCTGAGATCCGTCACGCAGCCGGGAAGCCTCGCCATCCGGCCTGAGGCTTCGAGGCGGTTGTCGCGGACGGGCGGCATGCGCAGCATCGCACCCGGGCCCATCCACACCGAGCCACCCCCCGAGACTGCCAGGCGTCTGGATCCAGGTTCACCCTGAAGGAGGCGCGTTGTCCGTGGCATCCGTCGAGGTCGGCCAGAAGGTCGTCGTGAGCCGGCCGCTCCTCGACGAGATCCTCCGCGCCCTGCGCAAGGAGGAGTACACGCTCCTCGGCCCCACGCTCCGCGACGGGGTCATCGCCTACGACGAGATCCAGGGCAGCCACTCCCTGCCCGAGGGCTGGACCGACGAGCAGGAGGCCGGCCGGTACCGGATCTGGCGCCGCGACGACAAGGCGCTCTTCGGCTACACCGTCGGGCCGCACTCCTGGAAGACGTTCCTCCACCCGCCCCGCCTCACGCTGTGGCGCGCCGAGCGCCGGCAGCGGGGATTCGAGATCGACAACGAGAAGCCGGAGTCACGCAAGCTCGCCCTGGTCGGCGTGCGCTCCTGCGAGCTGCACGCCATCGACATCCAGGACCGCGTGATGCTGAACGGGCAGCACCCGGATCCGCACTATGCGAGCCGCAGGGCGGATCTGTTCGTCATCGCTGTACACTGCACGGAGCCGGGACACACCTGCTTCTGCTCCTCCATGCAGACGGGGCCGCGCGCCACCTGTGGCTACGATCTCGCACTCACCGAGATCGTCCAGCAAGGCCGGCACGATTTCGTCGTCGAGGCCGGCAGCGAGGCTGGCGCCGGGATCCTCGGCCATGTGCACTTCCAGCCCGCGGACGAGCCGACGCTGAAAACCGCGGACGAGGCCGTCGAGAGCGCGGCGCAGAAGATGCGCCGCAAGATGGAGACCCGCGGCCTCCGCGATCTCCTGAACCGCAACCTCGAGAACACGCATTGGGAGAAGGTCGCGCAGCGCTGCCTGGGATGCGCCAACTGCACCCTCGTGTGTCCGACGTGCTTCTGCACCAGCGTCGAGGACGTGTCGGATCTCGGCGGCCAGCGGGCCGAGCGCGTGCGCGTCTGGGACTCCTGCTTCAACCCGTCTTTCTCCTACATCCACGGCGGCAGCGTGAGCGCCTCGCTGGCCTCCCGCTACCGCCAATGGCTCACCCACAAGCTGGCTTCGTGGTGGGATCAGTTCGGGACGCCGGGATGCGTGGGTTGCGGTCGCTGCATCACCTGGTGTCCGGCCTGCATCGACATCACCGAAGAGGTGCGTGCGATTCGCGACTCCGACGCCACAACGCGTCCACAGAATGTCGAGGTGTCCTGATGCAAACGCTCGAACCCCTCCTCCGCCAGCATCCGTTCCTGCAGGGAATGCGCGACGAGCACATCGGCCTGATGGCGGGATGCGCCCGGAACGTGCGCTTCGAGCCCGGGGAGTTTCTGCTGCGCGAGGGTCACGAGGCCTGCCAATGGTACCTGATCCGCAGCGGCCAGGTGACGCTGGAGACCCACCTGCGGGGACAGGACTCGGCGCAGGTCGGCACGCTGGGCGAGAACGACGTCCTCGGATGGTCGTGGATCGTGGCGCCGTACCTGTGGCACTTCGACGCGCGCGCCGTCACCACCACACGCGCCGTGGCGCTGGACGGCGAGTGCCTGCGCCAGAAGTGCGAGGAGAACCACGAACTCGGCTACGAGCTCATGAAGCGCTTCCTGCACGTCGTGCAGCAGCGCCTGGTGTGGGCGCGGATGCAGTTGGTGGACATGTACAAGGCCAACACGTGAGCCTGGCGCTGCGGCGTGCAGCGCTCTTCGCGAGGTGCCGGGACGACAGCGTGGCGAGGCGACGCGGTGCGCAGCCGATCGCCGGGGGCGAGGTGACACGAGCCGAGAGATGACGACCGTCGCGCATCCAGATGCCGGCCGCCCGGGACCCGAGCCGGAGCAGCCCATGGTGCCGAGCCCCATGGCGATCCGCAGCGTCACGCCGGAGACCCCGGACACGTTCAGCCTCGAGCTGGACGTCGCGAATCAGCCCGACGGCTTCCCGTTCCGTCCCGGGCAGTTCAACATGCTCTACGTCTTCGGGGTCGGCGAGGTGCCGATCTCGATCAGCGGCGATCCCGGGAAGCCGCAGCAGCTGACCCACACCATCCGTGCGGTCGGCTCGGTCACCCGATCGATGCAACAGCTCGAGAGCGGCGACGTTCTCGGCCTCCGCGGACCCCTCGGCAGCGCCTGGCCCCTGGAAGAGGCACGCGGCCGCGACGTCCTGATCATCGCCGGCGGCATCGGCCTGGCGCCGTTGCGCCCGGCCATCTACCACGTCCTCGAGCACCGCGAAGACTTCGAGAACGTCTTCATCCTCTACGGTGCGCGGAGTCCCGAGGAGATGCTCTTCCGCAAGGAGCTGGAGCGCTGGCGCGGGCGTTTCGACGTCACGCTTCTCGTCACCGTGGACCGGGGCGGGCTCCACTGGCGTGGGAACGTCGGGGTCGTGACGCCGCTCCTGTCCCGGGTCCGCTTCGATCTCGCCGACACGATTGCCATGATCTGCGGCCCCGAGATCATGATGCGCGTCACGGTGCGGGAGCTTCGGAAACGCGGCGTCGACGACGACGCCATCTACGTCTCGATGGAGCGCAGCATGCACTGCGGGGTGGGCCTGTGCGGCCACTGCCAGATGGGACCGACGTTCGTGTGCAGGGAGGGCCCCGTGTGCCGCTTCGATCGGATCGCGATGACCTTCGGAGTGCGGGAGATCTGAGATGCGGTCGCCCAAACGCCTGAAGCTGGCAGTCTTCAAGTTCGCCTCGTGCGACGGCTGCCAGCTCAGCCTCCTGGACTGCGAGGACGAACTGCTCGAGGTCGCCGCGGCGATCGAGATCGCGGACTTCCCGGAGGCCTCACGGGCGGTGGCCCCGGGCCCGTACGACGTCTCGCTCGTCGAAGGGTCCATCACCACGCCGCACGACGCGGAGCGCATCCACGAGATCCGCCGCATCTCGAAGACGCTGATCTCGATCGGCGCGTGCGCCACCTCGGGTGGCATCCAGGCGCTGCGCAACCTGCAGGACGTCAAGGAGTTCGTCTCGATCGTCTACGCGACCCCGGCCTACATCGAGACGCTCGACGATTCCACGGCCATCGCCGATCACGTGCCGGTCGATCTGGAGCTGCGCGGCTGCCCGATCAGCAAGCATCAGCTCCTCGAGGTCGTCAGCGCCCTTCTCATCGGGCGCCGGCCCAACATCCCGAATCACAGCGTATGCCAGGAGTGCAAGCTGCGCGGCAACGTGTGCATCACGGTGTCCCATGGGGTGCCCTGTCTCGGCCCGGCCACGCAGGCCGGCTGTGGCGCGCTGTGCCCGAGCTACCAGCGCGGTTGCTATGGCTGCTTCGGACCCCAGAGCACCGCGAACACGGGGGCGCTGGCCAACGTCTGGCTGGCGTGCGGGGCCTCTCGACAGCAGGTGAGCCACGCCTTCCTCAGCTTCAACGCCGGCGCCCCCGCGTTCCTCCAGGAGGGCAGGAAGCATGCCCAATAGCTACCGCAGGATCAGCGTCGACTATCTGGCGCGCGTCGAGGGCGAAGGTGCCCTGACCATTCGCTACCAGGGCAACACACCGAAGGACGTCCAGCTGCGCATCTTCGAGCCGCCGCGCTTTTTCGAGGCCTTCCTGCGCGGGCGCTGCCGGACGGAGGTTCCCGACATCACCGCACGCATCTGTGGCATCTGCCCGGTCGCCTACCAGATGGGGGCCTGCCACGCACTCGAAAAAGCACTCGGCATCTTCGACCACATCGACCCGCCCATCCGCAACCTCCGAAACCTC
>JBHHXQ010000311.1:0-4470 GCA_046757105.1 Candidatus Krumholzibacteriia bacterium | reverse complement strand
CCGTCGTCCTCCTCTCTGCCGATCGGCTGGGGCTCGGCCGCTACACGGCGGGCGCGATCCTGAGCATCGCTTTCGGCCGACCGGAGCCGATCCTCGACGGCCACGTCGTGCGCGTGTTCAGCAGACTGCTCGCGATCGACGCTGACGTCGACTCCACACCGGTGCGCCGGCGGCTCTGGGAGCTCGCGGCCCGCTGGGCGGAGTCGAGCGCGCCGGGCGACGCGAACCAGGCGCTGATGGAGCTCGGAGCCACGCTTTGCACCAGGCGGGCTCCCGCATGCGGGGTGTGCCCGCTGCGACGCGACTGCCGGGCCCGGCTGCAGGGACGCGAGCTGGCGCTCCCACGCCCGCGCCGCCGGCCTGGAGATGCCGTCCACCTGGCTGCGGCGCTCCTGCGCCGGCGCGCTCGACTCCTGCTGGTCCGACGCTGCAGCGGCCGCTTGCTGCAGGACTGGTGGGAGGTCCCGACCTGTCGGTGCGCCGAGCGCCCGCCGTCGACCCGGAAGCAGGTCTCCCGGATCCAAGACGCGTCGAGCGCCAGGCTCGTTCGCACACTGCGGACCCGTCTGGGAGTCGAGCCGCGCGACCTCCGACGCAAAGGATCCGTGCAGCACGGCATCATGAATCACCGCCTCCAGGTGGACATCCTCGCCGGCACACGCTGCACCGCCGCGAAACCGCGTGCGACCCGATCCCAGCCTGCGCGGAAGGCCTCGCGCGCGCGCGTCACGCCGAGCTCGCCGAGACCAGCGCCCTGGGGCTCCCCCTTGGCCAATCTGGAGCTCGACGATCTCGAGCTACGCTGGGTCAGCGCCGCCGAGTGCAGGGAACTGCCGCTCTCGACGCTGGCGCGCAAGGTGCTGCGTGCCGCAGCCAGAAGCGACGCGGTGTGGGGCGAGTTTCTCGACGGCTGCGAAGCGGGCACCCCGACTTCGGACGCGAACGAAGCCGCAGGGCCACGATGATCCGTCCTGTCGGCAGCGACCCCTCCTGCTCGTGAGCCACAGCCTGAGAGGGACGCCTCGCTCTCGTCGTTTCCCGGCCGCGGCCACAATCGATTCAATGGGAGCCGAGGACCTTGACGGCCACGAACGAGAGCACCGCGCCGACGAGCGGCGTGGCCACCCAACCCAGGAGGATGTTGAGCAGCGCGCGCCCGTTGATGGTGCGCACCCCCTTGGCCAGACCGATCCCGATCGCGCCACCCGCCAGCGCCTGCGACGTCGACACGGGGGTCCCGAGAACCGCGAAGGCGTGCACGGTGACGGCCTGTGCCAGCATGGCGACGAGTGCCGTGCCCGGCTGTAGTCGCACGAGTCCGCGTCCCACCAGGTACATCATCCGGTGACCGAACGTGAGGATCCCCAGGCCGATACTGCCGCCGGCGATCAGAGCACCGTGCGTCTTCGAAACCAGACCGCTCGCGGCGAAGACACCGGTGACGTTGGCGGCGTTGTTCGCGCCGAGGGCATACGCCCCCCAGGCGCCGGCCGCAATGAGAGCCGTGCGGATGATGCGGTCGAGCGCCACCAGCCCGCGCGGCTGCCGCCAGCGCAAGGCCGCGGCCATCAAGCCGTAGAACAGCAGCGAGACGGCAGCAGCCACCGGGGCGGTCAGCAACCAGCCGCGCACCAGATGCACCAGGATCGGCACGTCGACGTCGGCGCCGCGCGCCAGAGCCGCCCCCAGGATGGCACCCACGACGGCTTGCGAGCTGCTCGCCGGAAGCCGGAAGCTGATCAGGAAGGTCATGCCGACAGCGGCGGAGAGCGTGACGAGAAAGGCGCTGTGCGGGGTCTGCGCGCCCAACGCCCCCACCGACTCCATCGCGCGCCGGCCGCCCAGCCACGCACCCATCATGACCAGGGTGGCCGCAATGAGAACCGCCACGTGGTAGCGCACGGCCCGCGTGGAGACGGCCGGGCCGAAGACGTTGGCAGCGTCGTTGGCGCCCAACGCCCAGCCGAGAAACACCGCCCCCAGCAGCTTGCCCAACTCGCCTCCCCGTCACGGGCGCACGCCCGACCCCTGCCCGCTCAAGGGCGGCGCTTGAGCGCCATCCACTGCACCATGTCGCTGACGTTCTCGGCTTGATCGGCGAGGCGGCCGATCGTGCGCACCAGATCGCGCAGGTGTAGCTTGCGCGCGAGCTCCAGATCGAGACCGAAGATTTGCCGGAGCAACCTGCGCTCGATGCGATCACACTCGCTCTCGAAACGATCCACCTCGTCGGCGAGCTCGCGTATCTTCTGCATGTCCTCGAGCAGCAGCTTGACCGTCTCCGCCATGGCCGCGCACGTCTCGAGGGTCTTCAGGAGCAGCTTCCGGACGTCTTCGCGCAGCGCCTCCGGCACCTCGACCTGTTGAATGGCGAACAGATCCACGACGTTCTCGGCGATGTTCGGGATGCGGTCGATGCTTTCGACGAGCGCGAGGACCTCGGCGCGCGACTCGGGCAGGAGCCTCCCCGAGTTGAGTTCGCGCTCCAGGTTCCGGCGCATGTCGTCGGCGACCGACTCGAGCTTGTGGACCGGGTTCGAGAGATCGTCGAGCTGCGCGTGCGTGCCATCCAGGCAGCGCGGAAAGATCTCCTTCAGGCCGTTCAGGGTTACGGTGACCTGGCGCAGGTAGTCATCCAGGAGCTTCTGGATGTGCTTCTCGCTCCTCCAAAGACGGAACATCGCCTGTCCCTCCACCTGTGCGAGCGCCGTGTTCCGCGCCGGCCACCCACGTGTCGCCGGCCGCCCACGTGTCGCCCGGGACACGGGCTCTCCGCCTGGGACGACACGAGCATCCACCCGCTGGGGCACGCTGGGCCGCGGCCCGTCATCGCAGGGCGTCTTCGAGCGCAGCTCGCGCGTCCGTGCGCGCGTCGCGGTACTTCACGATGACCGGCGTGTAGAGCGACACCCCGTTCTCCGAGGCGAACGCCCCCGACGCCGCCCGGCTTCCCGGAACGACGACCGCGTTCTCGGGGATCTCCACCCCCTTGTCGCGCTCGGCGCGCAGGATGCGCTGGTTCGGCAGATCGTAGACCGGTGTCGATGCCGTGACGATGACGCCGGAGCCCAGCACGGCGCGCCGGCGGACGAGCGCACCCTCGTAGATGCCGCAGTTGCCGCCGACGAGGACCTCGTCCTCGAGGATCACCGGGCGCGCGCCCGGCGGCTCGAGGACGCCGCCGACCTGCGCGGCGGCGCTCAGGTGCACGTCACGCCCGATCTGCGCGCAGGACCCGACCAGGGCGTGCGAATCGATCATGCTGCCGCTGCCGACGTAGGCGCCCACATTGACGTACGCCGGCGGCATGAGAATGACGTTGTTTCCCAGGTAGGCCCCGCGTCGCACGCTGCTGCCCCCCGGCACGATGCGCACCCCCCGCGCGACGCCGTCCAGCTGCTGCGTCGGGATGTTGTGCTTGTCGAAGAAGGGCAGGCTCTCGTGGACCGACATGTCGACGATCCTCCCCAGCCGGAAGCCGACGAGGATCCCCTCCTTGACCCACGTGTTCACGATCCAGTCTCCTGCGGGGTCCGGCTCGGCGGCGCGCACCTCCCCGGTCTCGAGGACGCCAAGCAGCGACTCGAAGGCGTCGCTCACCTCGGAGCCATCCAGCGGCCGGGCTCCCGCATAGGCTTCGCGAAGGATCTCTCGCGCCCGCTCCACGGCCTCCTCCTTACCCGGTGCTCCTCCGAGCACCTGCGCCGCTGCTCCCGCTGGCGTCCTTCATTCCGGGGTCGCGCGCAGGTGCAACACCGCTCTGTGGTACAGCTCGACCGCCGCCACCAGCTCCCGCTTCGAGATGCGCTCGTCTGGCCCGTGTGCGTCCAGGATCGAGCCGGGCCCGACGAGAAGCCGCCGGCCGAAGCGCGTCAGATACGCCACGTCGGTGTTGAACGAGACGACGGTCTGCGGCTCGCCCGGCACGGTTGTCAGATGCTGGGGATCGTTCGAGGTCTCCTCGGTCCACTCGACGGGCAACGGCGAACGCTCCACCAGGCGCTCGACGCGCCCGCGCACGGCGGCCACGCTGTCCACGACCCGTACGAAGACCTCGGCCTCCGCCGCTTCCGGAACGACGTTCGCAGCCACACCGCCACGCAGCACGCCGATGTTGGCCGCGCCGCGACCGAAGTTTCCGTCTTCGCCCCAGTCGGCATCCCGGACCGCCTGCAGCAAGTCGAGCAAGGCCAGCACGGCCGAGCTGCCGCGCTCCGGGTAGCCGGAGTGCGCGGCCCGGCCGCGCACGTGCAGCGAGAACTTGAAGCCGCCCTTCTGCGCGCGCGCGAACTTCGACTCGGTGGGTTCGCCGACGATCGTGTACCGCACCCCCGGCAGATCGAGCGTGGCGTTGGCCCGCCTGGCGCCAATGCTGTCGTCTTCTTCACCGATGAGGAGAAGCAGTGCGACGTCGCGCACGCCGTCCGCGAGAAGACGCTCCGCGGCCGCGATCATGGCCGCGAGAACTCC
>JBHHXQ010000310.1:0-4474 GCA_046757105.1 Candidatus Krumholzibacteriia bacterium | reverse complement strand
AGGGATGGCGATGGGCGTGCTCGAGGCGGCAAGGCGTGCTGGGTACAGCCGGTTTTTCGAGGCGAGTCAGGTAGCGAGCGTCGCGCTGACGAGAGTCGAGGTGTGGGAACGACGTAGTGGGCCGCAGAGTCCCGTGTCCGCGGCCGCGAGCCGGCGCGTTGTGGTGGTCGTGGTCGGATTGGGTGGAGGAGGAGGCCGTGGTCAGGGTGGCGCGCGGGCGACGAGGAGGTCGTCGTGCTCGGGGAGGGCCCTGGGGTCGGGTCGGGACTTGCTCAGGTGTTATCGCAAACATCTCCTTAGCGGTAGAGCCGCTTTACTTGGCTCCACGCCTTGAGCTCCACATCTGTCGTGCCACAGCCCACGGGCCGGGCGCCGATGAGACCACACGCGCTTTGGCCCGGCGCACATGGCGAGTCGCTCTGGATGAAGAAGTCTCCGGAACCTGCAGGATCCGCGGCGCAGAACTCTGGGTCCTGGCTCCTATTCGATGGATCCGTCGCACACCAAGCCAAATCGATATCGTTATCCCAAACGAGATTGCAGCGGGCTACGTCCGAAACGCAGTGAATGCCTGCTCCTACTTGGCGTGATGGGGGACCCATGATTGCTGACGACCAGGTTGTTCCTGACCACCACCGAAGAACCTGACACCGTAACTCCTGCGCCATTCAATGTCAGATTGATGGTGTTGTTGTAAGCAACGGTGTTCCGAGCGAACTCTCCTCTAGCTGCACATGCGGCCCCACCGCCTGACATCGCAGCGAAGTTGCGAATGATGATGTTATCTGTGACGTGTGAGTTGAAGGACCTGATACCCCCACCAAGACCATCCTCTACGTGATTCCCCTCGATCAGGTTGTCTCGAACATAGACCTTCGGTACCCCGTCAGCAGCGTTGGCGATCAACATTCCACCACCGTCCGATTCGGACCAGTTGTTGCGGACGACATTCGATTCGATAACGATGTCGGACCTGGCGACGACGTCGAGAAACACCCCTCCACCACCACGGGCCGCGTTGTCTTCGATGATGTTCTGCCGGATGACGGCTGGTCCCAAGCCCGTGAGGTGGATTCCACCGCCGATCTCCATCCACCCGCCTCGAATCGTAAACCCTTCCAGAACGCCAGCGCCGAACCAGGTCAGCACACGCCCATGGCCACCGCCGTCTACCACGGTCGCCTCTGCCCCCGACAGCCCCCGGAGCACAAGATCCTTGTCATTGATGGCTAGGTTCTCGAAATAGGTTCCTGGGTGCACCGCGACCGTGTCTCCGGTTGCCGCAGAATCGATCCCTGCTTGGATCGTTGGCGCATCACCGGTGCCGTCAGCCTCTATATGCCAGGTGCGCGCGCTTGCATCGGGCACGACGAGGGAAGGAAGTGCCAGGAACACCCAGGCGAATCTGAGTTGCCAGTACCGCATGTATCGCGTGCCTCCTGCAAATAGCATGGGTAGGATTCCTGGGAACAAATTCTCTGGCTTCGTTCCCCTAACACGACAGCGCCAGTTTCACGGACCCGGTGCGGCCGCGGAATCGCTCGTCCCCAGGGTACGCCTGAGTTTGCGCGCGCCCACGGTCGAATTCTCGGCCTCACGAGCTCCCCTTCTCGGTCTGGTCCTGGAAGCGGCGGCTGATGTCGGCGAGACGCTCGCTGAGCTCGCGGTTGCGGCTCGCGAGGGCACGCACCATGCCGACCGCGATCTCCGGATGCTCGAGCATCACCTCGACGATGTCGTCGTTCGCGAGCCGCAGCACGTGCGTGTGGTCGGCGGCACGCGCCGTGTAGGTGTAGCCGCTCTCGGCCTCGAGGGAGAGGTCACCGAAGCCCTGCGGGGCGTTGATCGTCGAGGTGATCACACCGTCCCGTTCGATGATCACGTTGCCTTCGACGATGATGAAACCGTGGTCCGCCGGCTGCCCCTCGCGGATGATCTCGCTGCCGGGGTCGAAGTGGATCTCCTCGGCGACGGCGGCGAGGTCCGCGAGCTGCTCGACGCTGACGTTGCCGTAGACGTCGATCTCCTTGAGGAACAGCGCCTTCTCGATGGTGGTCAGCGTTTCCTTCAACTCGCCTCCAGGCGTTGCAGGCTCCAGGCCGCCGTCTCGCGCACGAGCGAATGCCTCGATTCCAGGCGCCGGATGCTTGCCGCCATTCTGGAGAAACGCCGTGTTCCGATCCAGTACAACGCGCAGGACTGGAGCCACGGATCGGGCTGCGCGAGCAGGTCCTCGATGCTGCTGTCCAGCGTGAAGGGGCTCAGGCCGAACAGCGACTCGGCCAGAGCCCGCCTGCGGTTCTCCTGCTGGTCGTCCAGAACCCCCAGGACGAGACGCCGGTCCTCCGGCAGCAGAAACGCCTCGAGGTACTCGAGCGCCTGCGCGTGCGTGCGCCGATCCGGGTCCGCATAGGCGCGGTAGGCGAGGAGCACCTCCCCGGACGGGTAGACGAGCCGGAGTCGGTCGAAGATGCGCTCGCGGGCGGCCGCCCGCCTCTCGAGGAGTGTGTGGTAGACGAGATCGCGCCCCCGGGACGGCTCCTGCGTCGTCCACACCTGGGTGTGCATGAGGAAGCGCAGGTAGCTCCCGACATCGCGCAGCAACGAGTCGCGCACGGCGGCGCGTGGGAACATGATGCTCTTGTTGCCGGAGCGGATCTTGTTCTGCGCCTGCAGGAGGCGCAGCAGAAGGACGGGGTCCGACGGGAGGGGCACGCGCAGCAGCTGGTCGGCGGCCGCCTGTGTCGCGACGCGGGCGAAGACGAGGGGAATCTCGCGGCGGGTCGCGAGCGGCACCCCTGTGTCGACGAGATAGTCACCGAGGGTCCCGGTGACACGGTCCCCGTACAGGGCCAGGGCCGCACGTGCCTGCTCGCGCAGCGCTCGGTTCTCCAGGAAGGTGATGAGGTTCGGGACGAACTCGCGAAGCGCAGCGTGGCCGGTAGCCAGGATCGCCTGGCGGCGGACCTCGAGATCGGCGTCCTCCAGCAGCCGGCCCATCCGCTGGTGCAACGGCCCGGACGGGGTGTGGCGTCCGAGCGCCAGCGCCACGTTGCGCCGGTCTTCCACCGTGCCCTCCCGGATGAAGTGATCGAGGATCTCGCCCAGCTCGTCCTCGCGATGCGCCGGGGCGTGTGTGGCCGCACAGAGGATGGCGGCGCCGCGAATGATCGGGTCCTCGGAGTGCAACATCCTCTCGAACTCGGCCTCCTGGTCCTGATGCTGCGAGCAATGGAAGCGGATCGCCTCGGCGCGCACCTCGATGCTGTCGTCCTCGATGAGCCGATCGAGGTGCGGTCTGGCGAGCGCTTCGTCCTGGTCCGAGAGCTTCGAGATCGTGCGCGCGCGGATGGCCGGAACCGGATGCTGCAGCAGCTCCTCGAGCCTGCCGTTCAAGCCCGCGGGATCCAGCGATTCGAGAAGCTCGAACGCGGATAGCGCGTGCATCTCGTAGGGGCTGCGGAGCAGCTTGTGGGCCTCCTCGATCAGCCGCGCTTCGCGCAGGGTCTCGATGCCGCGATCGGCGGGGACGATCTGCTCGCGCAGGCTCACGGAGAGCTGCTGCACGTAGGCCCGGTTGAGGCGCTCGTTGCACACCCACCAGGCGATCGCGAGAATCAGCGTGCAGATGGCGAGCTGAAGCGGCGTGCCACCGAGGAGGAAGTTCAGCCCCAGAATCAGGACTCCGGCCAGCGCCTCGGCGGAGCGGTCCACCACCGCCTCGGTGAAGGTGCGTGCGCGACGCCGGATCTCCGGCGACAGCGGGAAGAAGAGGAACTCCCACGAGCTGCGCGTCAACGACAGCCGGAGCATCGCCTCGTAGAGACGGGTCGCCGCGATGAGAAGCGGCGCGCCTGGAAGCATCACTGCGGTCATGGCGCCCAGCATCACGCCGAGCGGCAGAATCGACGAGGCGGTGCTGGCTCCGAAGCGCCGCAAGACCGGCCCCGTCAGGAACACCTGCACGAGAATCGCGACCAGGTTCAGCCCGGCGTAGTAGAAGCCGAGAAAGCGCGAGATCTCCTCGCGGCTGTCGGTGTGGATGTCGAGAATGACCTTGAACTGGTAGTCGAGGATGCCGGCCGTCAGACCGGCCACGAGAAACATGCCCGCCATGACGCGCACGTAGCCGTCGTCCAGGATACCGCGTCTGCGTGCGGCTTCGGGCGCTGGCGCAGGGGGCGCCTGCAGCGTCGTCCTCCCCACGCGGATCGCCAGCGGCGCCGAGAGGATCAGCATGACGCCGGCCACGGCGAGCAGTCTCTCCGTCCCCACGAGCGGCGCCAGGAGCGTCGCCAGACCACCCCCCACCATGCCCCCCAGAATGCCGCCCGAGCCGATGAGCCCCAGGAGGCGCTTTGCGACCTGGGCGTCGATCGACTCGTTCATCAGGACGCCGAAGTGCGAGATGAGAATCAGTCCGTAGGCTCCCGCCCACAGGTAGAAGGCGACGGAGATCACGGGACCGGGAAGG
>JBHHXQ010000309.1:0-4482 GCA_046757105.1 Candidatus Krumholzibacteriia bacterium | reverse complement strand
CGGCACAGGCGAACCAATGGGAAGAGGTGATTCGGCTCCTCGAGACATCGACGACGCAGGGGCAGGTGCCAGTTTTTTCGGGGAGAGTCCCAATCCGGTGGCTCGTTGCCGAAGCGTACCAGAGACTCGGACGTCTCGGGGAGGCAGCGCAACATTTCGAGTTGGTTCTGTCACCGACCAGCTTGGGAAACGAAGAGTTGTTGTATTTGCGTGGTATTCCCTTCTCCTTTGCACACCAACGCCTCGTCCTCCTCTATTCGCGGATGGGTCGGCTCGAGGACGCCCGGCGCCATTGGCAGATCTTCCAGGAGACCTTCAGCAACCCCGACCCGGAGCTGGTGCCGATGATCGAGGAAGCGCGGGAGGCGATCACTGCCCTGGAGGCGAAGGTTTGAGTTGACGGTGTACCTCCTGGCACGACGCGCTGACAGATTGGAAGAGCACGAAGCTCAGCTCGCCATCACGTGACTGGATGGGATCTCGGTCCGCGCGCATCTCGTCCGCCTGCACACCACCGCGTCGGAGATGGCTCGTCAGGAGCTCGCGACCGGGACCGTCGCGGCGAGGAGGTTCTCGAGCAGGCGCCCGACCTGTCCCAGGCGGTCCCCGGGGCGCAGGTGCTCGGTGATCCGGAAGCTGTCGGAGACGTCGAAGGCGAGCTTGTTCTCCGTGCCGCGCACGACGGCCTCGATCTCGGCGCGCGTCATGCTGCGCCCCGGCCGCAGCACGATCTCCGCCTTGGCGCCCCGCACCCGCACGCGGTCCACCCCGGCGCTCCAGGCCCGCAGCCGCAGCTCGGCCACCTGCAACAAGTTGGCGGCGGTCTCCGGAAGCGCTCCGAAGCGGTCCACGAGTTCCTCGCGCAACGCGCCGATCTCCTCGGGATCCGTGCAGGCCGCGACCCTCTTGTAGACCCGCATCTTTTCCTCCGGGTCCGGCACGTAGCGTTCCGGGATGCGGTAGTCGACGTCCACCTCCACACGGGTCGAGATGTCCTCGGGAATCTCGCGCCCCTGCAGCTCGGCGACCGTCTGCTCCAGGAGCCTGCAGTAGAGCTCGAAGCCCACGGCCACCAGCTGCCCGTGCTGCTCGGGACCCAGGATGTTGCCGGCACCGCGGATCTCCATGTCGCGCATGGCGACGCGCAGACCCGACCCCAGAGCCTCGAACTCCTGCAGCGCCGCCAGGCGCCGCCGCGCCAGCTCCGTCGTATGGCCGCCGCGCGGCACCATGAAGTACGCGTACGCCTTGTGGCTGGAGCGCCCGACGCGCCCGCGCAGCTGGTAGAGCTGCGCCAGCCCCAGGCGGTCGGCGCGGTTCACGACGAGCGTGTTCACCGACGGGATGTCGAGGCCGCTCTCGATGATCATCGTCGAGACCAGCACGTCGTATTCCTGATCGAGGAAGTCGAGCATCACCCGCTCGAGCTCTCGCTCGTGCATCTGCCCGTGCGCGATGGCGACACGCGCCGCCGGCATGACGCGCCGGACGTAGCCCGCCATCGCGTCGATGCTCTGTACGCGGTTGTGTACGAAGTACACCTGCCCGCCACGATCGAGTTCGCGCATCATGGCGTCGACGATGATCTCCTCGTCGAACGGCACGATCTCTGTCTGCACCGGCAGGCGGTCACGCGGCGCCGTGTTGATGAGCGACATGTCCCGCAGGCCGATGAGCGCCATGTTCAGCGTGCGCGGAATCGGCGTGGCGGTCATCGAGAGCACGTCGACGATCTTCTTGAGCCGCTTGAGCTTCTCCTTGTGTGCCACACCGAACCGGTGCTCCTCGTCCACGACGATGAGCCCGAGGTTCTTGAAGTGCACGTCCTTCGAGAGCAGCCGGTGGGTCCCGATGATGATGTCGATCTCGCCGCGGGAAACCTTCTCGAGGATCTCCTTCTGCTGGCGCGTGCTGCGCAGGCGCGACACCATCTCGACGAACACGGGGTAGTCGGCGAGCCGCTCGCGGAACGTGGCCAGGTGCTGCTGCGCGAGGATCGTCGTCGGCACCAGCACCGCCACCTGCTTGTTGTCGACGACCACCTTGAAGGCGGCCCGGATGGCCACCTCGGTCTTGCCATAACCCACGTCGCCGCAGACGAGACGGTCCATCGGCGCCGGCTTCTCCATGTCCGCCTTGACGTCGGCGATGGCCGTGATCTGGTCGGGTGTCTCGTCGTAGATGAAGGAAGCCTCGAGCTCCTTTTGCAGGTGCGTGTCGGCGCTGAAGGCGTGGCCGCGGTGCGACCCGCGCACGGCCGCCAACTCGAGCAGCCCCTTGGCCATGTCGTTGATGACACGCCTGGCCTTCTCTTTCGTGCGCTCCCACGAGCTCGTGCCGAGCTTCGTGAGCGCCGGCGCCACGCCCTCCTTGCCGACGTACTTCTCCACGATGTTGAGCTGATCGACCGTGACGTAGACCTTGTCGCCGCCTGCGAACACGAGCTGCAGGCAGTCGAACTCGCTGCCCTCCACCCGGATCTTCTGGATACCGAGATAGCGCGCGATGCCGTAGTTGACGTGCACGACGAAGTCACCGGGCGAGAGCTCCTCGTACGCCGAGATCCCCTGGCTGATGCGGTACTTGCGCCGGCGCTGGCGGCGCCTGTAACGCTGGAAGATCTCGCGGTCGGTGAGAACGACGACGTCGTGGTCGGTGAGGATGAAGCCCGACTGCAGCTCGCCGACGGGGAAGTCGAGCTGGTCGGCCAGATCGTCGAGAAGCTCGCGCAGGCGCTCGGCCTGACCCGGGTTGTCGCAGAAGACGTGGATGCGCTGCCCCAGTCGCAGGCGGCGCTCCAGGTCACGCCGCAGCGCCGGCACACGCCCCCCGTACGCCTCCGGCGACTGCACGCGCATGCGCGCCACGTGCACTGGCTGGATGGCGGCAGGTGCCATCACCGAGGTGGCGTCCGTGGCCCCCGCGCGACCCTCCGATGCCGCGCCAGGCACCGACCGGGGCGCAGAGGACGCCTCCGGGAGCGCAGTGCCCTCCGGGACCACCTCGCCCTCCGGAACCGCGTCGCTCTCCGAGACCACCCCAGCCCCCGGCAACGCGTCAGGCGCCGGAACCACCTCGCCCGGTGGATGTGCGCCGCCGTCCGGAACCACGTCGCTCTCCGGCAGCGCGTGCGATCCTCCAGCCAGCCGTGCGTCGGGCGCCTCTTCCGGCAAACCGTCCTCTGCGCCTTCCTCGGGAAACTCGTCCAGACCGGACGCCTTCTCATGGGCCCTCGGCTCCAACGGCTCGAGCAGGTTCTCGAGCGGCGGCCCTCCCAGATGCACATCCGAGAGGAACATCGTCGGCATCTGCTCCGGAAGCCGCGCCAGGACCTCGTTCGGCGCGTATACCTCCTCGGGAGCCGGCACCGGCTGCCCGGCTCGGACGCTGTCGTCATGCAGCCTGTGGATGTCGGCCTCGAGCCGCCGGAGCTGTTCCACCACCGCGTCCGGACGCACCCAGATCAGGCGGCGGGCCTCCATGAAGAAGTCGGTGAGGAGAATGCGCTCGGAGTAGTACGCCGCGTAGCGCTCCATGCCGTCGAAGTGCAG
Source organism: Candidatus Krumholzibacteriia bacterium (assembly GCA_046757105.1). Lineage (GTDB taxonomy): Bacteria > Krumholzibacteriota > Krumholzibacteriia > JBHHXQ01. The sequence continues at coordinate 931 of JBHHXQ010000309.1, read as the reverse complement.
TCGCTCGCGGATGTGTTCCCCGAGCCGGGCGCGCTCGCGCTCGTTCCCGCGGGACGCAGCGTGAACGGCACGCTCCGCGCGCTCGACGTTCCGTGCGGAGAGAATGAGAGGCGAGCACGGCGGCATGAGAGCCGCCTCGATCTCCCGCAACGAACGCTGCGTGGTCGCATCGAAGTGCCGGATGGATTCGATCGCATCGCCGAAGAGCTCGATGCGCACCGGGTTCTCGTAGGAGACACTGAACACGTCGAGAATACCGCCCTTGCGGGCGAAGTCCCCGGGCGCCTCGACGCGCGGCACCGCGTAGTACCCCATCTCGCCGAAGCGCTCCACCGTGGCCTCGTAGTCGATCTCCTGCCCCACCTCGAAGCGCAGCGTGTAGTCCAGGATCTCCTCGGGCGGCTGCACCTTCCACTTGAGACCCTTGGCCGAGGTCACGACGATGCACTTCTCGCCCGAAAGAACGTGATGCAGCACTTCCACCTGCTGGCCGGTGATGCCCTTGTACGGCGAACGCGTATCGTAGGGGAGGATCTCGAACTCGGGGAAATGGAGCACCGGGTGGCCGGGGAGCAGCGTGGCCAGATCCTGGGTCAGGCCCTCCGCGTCATCGAGCTTCGGGGCGACGACGACCGTGGGGGTGGGCTCGGCCCGAAAGACGAGAGCCGCGATCAAGGACGCACTGCTCCCGTACAGGGAGGTCAGGACCCCCCCTCTAGTCGCAGGGCGGACCTGACGCAGCAGGTCCTCTTGCGCAGCGCGTGACAGCAGTCGGTCGAGCATCGATGAAGCACAGCGGTTCCGCTGCCGAGCGCCCGAAAGTAGAGATCCGAACCCATGCTGTCAAGCTCGAGCGGCAGGCCGCCTGGCTGCCCCGCGACGTCCAGGCAGCCTGGGCCTGGCCATCGGACGGGAGAGATCGCGGAACAGC
>JBHHXQ010000308.1:0-4486 GCA_046757105.1 Candidatus Krumholzibacteriia bacterium | reverse complement strand
GTGGTACACCGCGTACATGCTCGCCATGATCGCGGGCAGCGCCTGCGCCGTGCAGATGTTGCTCGTCGCCTTGTCGCGCCGGATGTGCTGCTCGCGCGTCTGCAGCGTCAGGCGGTAACCGACGTTGCCGAGCGCATCCTTGGATACGCCGACGATGCGTCCGGGCATCTTGCGCACGTGCTTCTCCCGCGTGGCGAGGAAGGCGGCGTGCGGTCCGCCGAACCCCATCGGCACCCCGAACCGCTGCGTGGACCCGACCGCGATGTCGGCACCGAACTCGCCTGGAGGCGTGAGAAGCGTGAGCGCGAGGAGATCGGTGGCCACCACCGCCATGGCGCCCGCCTCGTGCAGCCGCGCCACGGTGTCGCGGTAGTCGAGGATCCGGCCGTCCGTCGACGGGGACTGCATCAGCGCGCCACAGAGGTTCGCCTTGGTGAGATCCAGATCCTCGAGATGGCCGACCGCGAGGTCGACGCCCATCGACTCGGCGCGCGACCGCACCACGGCGATCGTCTGCGGGTGGCAGTCCGCGGAGACGAAAAAGGCTCTCGTGTCCTTCTTGCGGCCGCTCGCGATGGCGTGGCACATGGCCATCGCCTCGGCTGCGGCCGTAGCCTCGTCCAGCAACGACGCGTTCGCCATCGGCAGGGCCGTGAGGTCGGCGACCATGGTCTGGAAGTTCAGGAGCGCCTCGAGCCGCCCCTGGGAGATCTCCGATTGGTAGGGCGTGTACTGCGTGTACCAGCCGGGGTTCTCGAGGATGTTCCGCTGAACGACTGGCGGGGTGATGGTTCCCGAGTACCCCATGCCGATGCAGGAGCGGAAGACATCGTTCCTGGACGCCAGGGCCCGCAGCTCGCGAAGGACATCGCTCTCACCGCGCGGCGTCCCGAGCCGCAGAGGCTTCTCCATGCGAATGGACGCGGGGATGGTCGCGTCCATCAAGGCGTCGAGCGACTCGTAGCCGAGAAACTCCAGCATGACGTCGATATCCGCGGTCCGCGGTCCGATGTGGCGGTGGATGAAAGTGTCCGGTGTGTCGAGCATGGATGCCTCGGTGGGCTGCTTCGTCGACGTCGTGCCCGGGTCGAGATCGGCGGTGGTTTCGTCCTTCATGGGAGTCGGGTCGTCTTCCCTTTCATGAGGCTTCCAAGGTCAGGAAGGCCGGATCGCGCCCAGGAGCCGCAGTCCAACCGATTGACGGCCAACACTATATTACGGGGCTCGGGAGCCAGCAAGCCCCGCAAGCCTCGGCACGCATTCACAAGCTCCTTGCGGTCCGCTGATCGCTCTTCGAGAGCGCCGCGAGAGCGGCGCGCATGCCTGGCCGGCGGCGTCCATCGAGTCCTCGTCCCGTGGCACCGGGCACCGACGTCCTGCAGCATGGAGCCCCGACCTCCCGGTTGCACTGGGGCCGCTCATCTGCGATTCTGTGCACACTCCGCCGTGGCTGGGCCTTGCCGAGCCGCTCGCGACACGCATCGAGAGGGATGGGGTTCATGAAGAAGCGGGTTCTCGTGGGGCTTGTCGTCATCGCGGTCGCGATCCAGCTCTACCCTGCCGGGTCCCACGAGAGCCAGCCCGGGACCGGCGAGATCCGGGCGCCATCCGAGGTCCTCGCCATCCTGCGGCGCTCCTGTTACGACTGCCACTCCAACGAAACGCGCTGGCCCTGGTACAGCTACGTCGCACCCGTGTCCTGGCTGCTCGCGCACCACGTCGGAGAGGCCCGGCACCACATGGACTTCTCCTCGTGGTCCGATCTGCAGCCGCAGGATCGGCAGCATCTCGCGAAGGAGATCGTGGAGCACGTCGAGAAGGGAGTCATGCCGCTGCCGCTCTACGCGCGGATGCACTCGGACGCCCGGGTGTCGGAGACGGAACTGAACGTCCTACGCAGCTGGAAGGACGACCTGTCCGGACGGTGATCCGGCCGGCTCGGAAGACTCCCGCGTGTCCGTCTCGGAACGTCGGATCAGAGCAGGAAGGCGAGGTTCACGAGAATCCCGAACATCGAGGGATCGAAATCGTCCCCGGCGGAGTTTCTGAAGGGCGGCTCGTCCCAGTCTGCCCGTCCGGACGACAGGATCCCCTCGATGGAGAGTGTGAAGTGGGAAGATGTGATCAGCGTCGAGCCGACGCCGCCCACCACGCTCCACCCATCGAGCTGCAGGCTGCCGAACGTCCCACCGTCCACCTTGCCGTCGGTCAGGCCGATCCCGGCGTAGGCGTACGGCGAGAACGTGCTGCCGCGGACGAAAGTCCAACGCACGCGGGGGCCGAAGGTGTAGATGCGCAGATCGAAGTCCACGGTCCTGAACCCGCCCTCGAAATGCTCGAGGACGACGTCGCCGAGCGACTCGGGGTAGCCGTAGATGTGGAATCCGACGGCGATGGCCCTGCTGGCGTTGTAGTAGTAGGCGAAGCCGAGCGTGACCGAAGACCCCACTCCGACGCCGTCGACGTTGAAGACGTCGTTCTCCGTAGAACCGCACCAGCCCAGCCCAAACGCGATCTCGTGGAACGGGACGAATGAATCTCCCGACTGCGCCGCCAGGGCGACGGGCAACATCAGAACACAGGCACCGAGCAGGAGCACGCGAAGCGTCATGGGACGAATCTACGCCCGGTTTCGTGCCGCTGCAAGCGCAATCTCGTTTCGGCCGGCGTGTCGACGCCTGCGAGCGTTGTCGAGGACGAGGGCTCGAGTCCGTACGTGAAGGCGTCGTCGGCATGTTGGATCTGCGACCCGGTTTCAAGAAGAGGATCATTCGAATCGAGGCTCCGGGTCGGGACTCGACGGACAGATCGTTACCGAAACCCGGACGGCGTCCCGAGGCCGTACAGGGGCGCTCAGTACCGGACGCGCACGCCGCTGCGGCGGCGTTCGGGAACCTGGCTCGGCTGCACGTTGAGCGACCAGTCGTAGTCGAGGTGCTCGAGAGCAGCCATGCGCGCGTCTCGTCGTCGCCGACGTACTGCGCGACGAACGTCAGAAGCGATCCCCGGGCCTCGAAATCGTCCTCGAACCAATCGAAGATCTTGGACAGGCGGATCTCTCCGGTCTGGCGATCGATGCGGTTGCGGGCCGGGTCGTTGATGAAACGTCGCGCCTGGTCGTCGAGCTGTTCGTCGAGCTTCTCGCCGACGTAGGCTTCACGGCGGAGCTTCGGACAGCTCGTCGAAGCGCACACGATCGCGAAGTGGATGCGCGGTTCCCGGAACTGCTTGCGCAGGGTCTCGTGCTCGATCTCGTCGAGCGTGCGCTTCTTGCCTGCGGCCTCGAACTTCCAGAACTTGAAGAGCTTGCCACGGCCGATGAGCGACTTCGCCGACTGCCCCTGGAAGATGGCCGAGATGATGCCCGAGTTGTAGGCGTTGATCCAGAACGCCAGCTGCTCGTCGCGTGGCCAGCCCCGGGGCTCTGCTTCGGCCAGGCGCCGCAGGTATCCGTTGAAGGCGTCGAGCTCCTCCTGCTGCAGCTTCCGGTAGGCGACGCGCCCCTCGTCGTCCACGTAGGTCCCGAGCAGGCGGTTCCAGACCGAGTGATCGAAGTGTGATGCGGTCGCCGCCGGCGCAGTGCCGGACATCGCCCACCCTGAGGTCACCAGGGATGCTGCCACCAAGGCCATCGGAACTGCCACGAATGGCGTGTTCCGGAGTCGCGTGTGGATTCGATTCATTGCATTCTCCCAGTCGTCGTTCGGATCCCGTGGGCGGGTCCCGGTGTGCGCAGCCTCCAGAGCGTCGCGAGGATCTTGGTGCCGGCTCTCAACGACCCGGTGAGCGTGCCGCTGATCTTCGAACGGCCGACGCGTTTGCGATAGCGCACCGGGACCTCCGTCACGCGCAGCCCCACCTGCAGCGCCCGCACCTGCATCTCCACGGTCCACCCGAAGTCGCGATCGGCGAGCCGCATGCGCTGCAGCGCCTCGAAGCGCACGGCCCGGAATGGTCCCAGGTCCGTGTACCGGAACCCGAAGCGCAGGCGGATCAGACGCGTCGCAAGCCAGTTGCCGAAGCGAGCCTGTGGGACGAGTGCGCCGGGCTCGTGGTGGCCGAGCGTGCGTGAGCCGATCACCAGGTCGTATCCCTCCTCCAGGATGGGGCGCACGAGAACGGGGATCTCCTCGACGTGGTCGCTTCGATCGGCGTCCATGAACACGAGGACGTCGGGTGGGTTCGCGCGCAGATGCTCGATGGCACACAGGCATGCCGCGCCGTAACCACGCCGAGACTCCTCGAGGACCTTGGCGCCTGCCCGGCGCGCGATCTCGGGCGTGCGGTCGCGCGAGCCGTTGTCGACGACGATGATGTCGTCGAGGAGTCCCGGCGCACCTTCGGCCTGCAGGCGTTCGAGGTCGGCCAGCACCAGAGGCAGCGCCTCCGCCTCGTCGAGGGCCGGCATCATCAGTGCGACGCGAGGTTTCCGTTCCATGTCGTTTCCGATCCGCGGGCCGATCGACGCATCCGCGTGTTCCGCTCC
>JBHHXQ010000307.1:0-4489 GCA_046757105.1 Candidatus Krumholzibacteriia bacterium | reverse complement strand
TGAACAACCCGTTGCGCTACAACGGCGAGACCCTGTACCAAGCCAGCTTCAAGCAAGGTGACATGGGGACGGTCCTGCAGGTCGTGCGCAACCCGGGCTGGCTGCTCCCGTACATCGCATGTACGCTGGGGGGGCTCGGGATGCTGGTCCATTTCGGACTGCATCTGATCCGGTTCATCAACAGGAGCAAGGCATCATGAGCGGTGCACAGGGAGGGCGGGGGCGCTCGATCGTTGCCTGGCTGCTGCCCGCATCGGTCCTTGGACTCTGCGTGCTCTATCTCGGTTCCGCGCTGCGGCCTCCGAAGGAGGAGGGTTTCCAGCTCTCCCGGTTCGGCAGGCTTCCCGTCGTCGACCAGGGTCGCATCAAGCCCATCGATACGCTGGCGCGAATCGGCCTCATGGTTCTCTCGAACAAGCAGACCATGTGGCTGGACGGGGTGCGGGGGACGTCGGATCGCGACGAGGTCGACAACCACGTCAAGATTCCCGCCGTGCACTGGCTGCTGGACGTGATGACCCGGCCGGAGAGGGCACGGCAGTACACGGTGGTCCGCATCGACCATCCCGACGTCTTGAGCCTGATCGACGCCGAACGTGGCCGGAAGTACTTCTCGATCGACGAGATCCTCTCGCACCGCCAGAGCCTGGCCGAGCAGATCGATCGCGCCCGGGCCGTACCCGCCAACGAGCTCACGCCCTTCCAGCGTCAGCTCCTCCGGTTGTCCCAGAAGCTGGAGGTCTACTTCTCCGCCGAGGACGTGATGCATCTGCTCCTGGTCCCGCCACCCAGCGAGGACGACGCGGAGCCCTGGCAAGCCCTGGCAGACGCGCAGCACCGGCTCGAGAGCCACGGCGAGCCCACGCCGGCTGCCGAGGTCTACACGACCACCTTGCAGGCGTGGCTCCAGAACGACCCGCAGACCTTCAACGCCACCGTATCCGCCTACGCGGCGACGCTCGAGGACCAGCTGCCCGGGCGGATGTCCAAGGTGCGGTTCGAGGTCTTCTTCAGCCGCAGCGCACCGTTCATCCACGCCATGGTGCTGTACGTCCTGGTGTTCATCCTGGCCGCCTTGTCCTGGTTGAGGCTTTCTCGCCCGCTGTCCCGGTCGGCGCTGTGGGTGCTGGTCTTGACGCTCGCGGTGCACACCGTGGGGCTGATCGCGCGCGTCCACATCCAGGGCAGGCCTCCGGTCACGAACCTCTACTCCTCGGCGATCTTCGTCGGCTGGGGTTCGGTGGTGCTCGGGGCGGTTCTCGAGCGGATCTACCGCAACGGCATCGGCGCGGTGACGGCGGCCGGCACCGGCTTCCTGACGCTGCTGATCGCGCACAATCTCTCGCTCGACGGTGACACCATGACCATGATGCAGGCGGTTCTCGACACCAACTTCTGGCTCGCGACCCATGTCGTGGTGATCACGCTCGGCTACGCTTCGACGTTCCTGGCCGGGTTCCTGGCGGTGGTGTACATCCTGCGCGGCGTCCTCACCACCGGGCTTCGACGCGAGGACGCCCGCAACCTCTCACGGATGATCTACGGCATCATCTGCTTCGCGACGCTGTTCAGCTTCGTCGGCACCATCCTGGGGGGCATCTGGGCGGATCAATCGTGGGGCCGCTTCTGGGGCTGGGATCCCAAGGAAAACGGGGCGCTTCTCATCGTCCTGTGGAACGCCATGATCCTGCACGCGCGTTGGGGCGGAATGGCGAAGCAACGCGGCATCGCGCTGCTGGCCATCGGTGGCAACATCGTCACGAGCTGGTCCTGGTTCGGCACCAACATGCTCGGTGTCGGGCTGCACGCCTACGGTTTCATCGACTCCGCGGTGTTTTGGATGCTGATGTTCGTAGCCAGCCAGCTCCTGCTGATCGGCCTCGGCATGCTGCCGCAGCAGTACTGGCGCAGCATGCGCGCGCTTGCGCCGGGGACGGGGCAGCCGGCCGGGGACCTGCGCGCACCGCTTCCGCAGCCTGGGCCGGCCAAGGGCTCATGACACCGAGCAGCCGCGAACCGACCTGCCGCCCACCGGCGTGGTGGGAGGTCTGCGGGCCGTCGGTCCGACCCCCGTCGGTGTGTTGGATCAGGGTGAGGATGCGGTTTCCACGTCCGCGGGCTCGGGAACGTTCTGGGTGAGGCTGGGATCGCCCTCCAGCATCTCGGGCTCCTCGAGGGGGCGGATGCCGGCGATCTCCTGGGCGCGGACGATCTGATTGAAGGTCGGCTTCTCGAACACGAGGTCCTTGCCCTTCTGCTTGGCGGCCGGAATCAGGATCGCCTCCGGCCGCATCTCGCCCTCCCAGACCAGGCCGCCGGCGGAGTCGTACCAGGCCCGGTTCATGACGTCGACGTAACGCCGCTTGAACCACGCCCGCTGGTCGTCGGCGCCGACCTCCGGTTCGATGACGCGAGCGAAATCCGACCACACCTGCCGCAGGTAGCGTCCCACCGAGGAGCGCGCCGGCAGACGCACCACCAGGATGGGAGCGCCTTCCGCGGACTCGGCGCCGTACGCCTCGATGAAGGCCGCGAGGCGCTCTGCTGTCGCGACGGAGTCGGCGGCGTACGCGGCACGCTCGCGTGCGATCTCCGCCAGACGCGCCATCTCCTGCGCCTCGGCGGCGGCCCGCGAGATCGCCTGCTCCTGGCGATGTTTCACCCACATGCCGACCCCGAGAAGGACGGCCACCAGCATCGTGAGGCTCGTGAGGATGCGCGTGATGCGCGTCTTGTAGCGCTCTTCGCGTTCCAGCCAGTCCAGCTCAAAGACCACGACAGACTCCACGTTTGTCCGATTTGTCCGAGCGGAATACCGGGTTGACTTCCACGTCCTCCTGGGGGTGAGGACACACCGGCGGTTGCCGAAGCATAGCGGGGCCTCCGCCGGCGCGTCAAGCTGCCCCGGGGACCAGGGGACCAGTGGGAGGAGCGCTGCGAGCCCTCGGGAGCGCCGGGCGTCGAGCAGCCGTCCTCGCCCGTTCCGGGGGCCCCCTCCCCGGGCCCATCCTCGCGGTCGTCCCGGTGGCGCCGCACGTGTCTCGCCCCCCGGGCGGCCGTCAGGGCTTGCAGGCCCCGTGCGCCCGCGTCTACAGTGCGCGCAGTGGTCGCCCTGTACCACGACCGCCCGACCCCGGATCCACTGCATGCACCGCACAGAAGGAGGCTCCAGAATGTCGGTTTCGAAAGGCCGCACCTCCAGGGCTTCGCAGACGCCCACACTGAAGGTGGGCGATGCGGCACCGGATTTCGTGCTGCCGGGACACCGCGGTGACGAGAAGGTGCGGTTGAGCCAGTTCAAGGGCGAGGCAAACGTCGTGTTGGTGTTCTATCCGCTCGACTGGACGCCTGTCTGAACGGTTCAGATGCCCTCGTACGAGGCGGACTACGCCGAGTTCGAGGGTTACGATGCCCAGGTCCTGGGCATCTCGGTCGATTCGACCCCCAGCCACGTGGCGTGGGCCAAGTCGCTCGGTGGAATCGAAAAGTATCCCCTGCTGGCCGACTTCCATCCCAAAGGAGAGGTCGCCAGGAAGTACGGCGTGTTCGCGGACGACAAGGGAATCACGGAGCGCGCCGTCTTCATCATCGACAAGCAGGGGATCGTCCGCTACATCGATGTCCACGACATCGGTGAACAGCCGGACACCGAGCAGATCTTCGAGGAGTTGCGCAAGCTCGGCTGAGCCGGCGCGTTCGGCTCCGGACGAGGTGTCGCCGGCGTGCAGGGCCGGCGGCATCTCGCCCGCGCAGCCGATGCGTCGTGGCGGGCAGTCTGGTGCCGTGCGCCCGGAGCGGGTGTCTTCGCGGGTCTCCGCGCCGGCGTGCACGAGGAGGCGCGGGCATGGGCGAGATGAGCCGCCGGTCCATCCCCTACACGCCCTTCGGGCGTGATCTCGGGAGCACCGTGGTCGCCATCGCGAGCGCCACCGGCGTGCACCTGCGCAGCCAGGAGGCGTTCTCGACGGAGGACCCGGGGGAGATCTCGCATCGGGTGGTACCCGGGGACGCGGACGTGGGCGAGCTCGTGATCTCACATCACCACTACGATCACACCGACGCGGACCGCGATCCCAACATCGTCTTTCCGCTGGCCACGCTGCAGGAGCTGGTGGCGGAGGGGGTCATCGCTGGCGTTGCGGAGAAGCACTACACCTACGGCTTCACCACGCGGCTCCGCGAGCTGTACGAGGAAACCTTCCCGCACATCGTGCGCGAGATCGAGCGTTCGAAGACCGATGCGGTGGTTCTGACCGCCGGCTGTCCGGGCGTGTGTCACCGCTCGATCGTACACCTGCAGCGCGAGATCGAGATGCGCGCCATCGCCACCGTGGCGATCACCGTGTCGCCCGAGAACACCGCCTCGATGCGTCCTCCGCGCGCGCTGCACCCCGAAGGGTTCGGGCTCGGGCGGGTGCTCGGCCCGCCCGGGCGCCGCGACGTGCACCGTGCAGTGATGCTCGCGGCGCTCGAGCATCTGTCGGCGGGC
>JBHHXQ010000306.1:0-4492 GCA_046757105.1 Candidatus Krumholzibacteriia bacterium | reverse complement strand
CGGCCCCGTCTGCCTCGATGGCCTCGTCGTGCTTCTTCACGAGGTTCGCCAGGTGCAGCGCGCCCGCCAGGCACGCCGGCCCGGCGCCCACGAACAGGACGTCGACCTCGAGAACCTCGCGCTCCACCTCGGTCATCGCTGCCACTCCTCGCCTGCACGCGGGTCCGGCGTCGTGCGTGGCGCCGCACCCATGACCCCATCGTCTGGACGCGGCCGGCTCGTGTCAAGGTCATCTGGCACGTGCAACTGCATTGCGGCTTCCGGCCGTGCGGGCGACAATCCGCCAGGCGGGCGGATTGCGCCGCCCCCGGCCTGCAAGATCCAGGCACATCTGGGCGCGCACACTCCTCGAACCTCCGTGTCGTACGGCCGGTGTCCGGACCCGATCGGAGCACCGTGGCGAACGGGGAGCGACGTGAGGAAGCACAGCGGAAAAGCGGCTCCCCGAAGAGGCGCCAGCGCATCCAGACGTGTCGCCGGCCGGCGACGGGGCAGCGCTCTGCCCAGCCGGTCGCGCCGGCCGCTGCCGGTGTCGTTCTACGACCGTTCCGCCGCGCAGGTGGCCCGCGACCTCGTCGGCTGCACGGTGTTTCGCCGGTTCGACGACGAGCTGCTCGCCGGACGCATCGTGGAAACCGAAGCCTACGTCGGCGAGGAGGACCGCGCCTGCCACGCGAGCGCCGGGCGCACCCAGCGCAACGCCATGATGTTCGGCGCTCCCGGACATGCATACGTCTTCTTCATCTACGGCATGTACGACATGCTGAACGTCGTCTGCCAGCCGGCCGGCCGCCCGGAGGCCGTGCTGTTGCGGGCGCTCGAGCCGCTCGAAGGCATCGAGACGATGCGGCGCTTGCGAGGCGTCCGCCGCGACGTCGACATCGCCAACGGTCCCGGAAAGCTCTGCTGCGCCATTGCCGTCACACGCGATCTGAACGGCGCCGACCTTCGCGGGCCGGATCTGTGGATCTCGCCCCGGCGCTTGCGAGCGGGCGAGAGTCTCGCCACCAGTGCGCGCGTGGGTGTCGACTATGCGGGGCGCGATGCCCTCCTCCCATTACGCTTCTACATCGAGAACAACGCACACGTCTCACGGGGTCGCCCAGCGGACGGGCGCCGGCGCACGAGGTCGCGGTCGTGATGTGTCGGATCCTGGAGCGCCCGCCGTAGGCGCTCGGGCGATCACCCCGCGGATCTTCGGTGCAGGCCCTGGAACGCGGACGCCGCTCCGACGGCGGCCAGCGACACGGCCATCGCGGCCAGGAGCTTCGGTGTCTCGAGCGCGCGCGAGGCGGCGCCCGCCAGCCCCATTCCGGTGACCTGCGCGACCGAGAGGATCGACACCGACAGGCTGGTCACGCGTCCCAGAAGCGCCGCGGGCGTTTCCTCCTGCACGAGAGCATGCGCCGGGACCAGCATGGCGGCGACCGCGGCGCCGAGGAGCACCGTTGCGGGGAGCGCCAGGCCGGCGCGCGCCGCCTGCGACAGCATCCACAGGGCGAGCCCCGCGCCCAGCGCGCCGCCGGCCATGGAGCGCATCTTGTCCCAGTGCCGGCCGGTGTGCGCGACGACCGCCGCTCCGACCACGGCCCCCACACCCAGGCACGAGAGGAGCAGCCCCATGAGCTTGGCGCCGGCCTCGAGCTGGTCGCGTGCGTAGACCGGCAGGACCGCGATGAAACCCCCGAGCGCGCCCAGGCACACCAGGAGCATGAGAATGACCCTGCGGACGCGCGGCGCCCGGCGCAGAAAGGCGACGCCGGCCCGGAAGTCGCGGTGCACCGACTGCGGCTCGTCGGATGCTCTCGCGGTCACGACCAGGCGTGGCAGCAGCATGAGGAGGGCGCCGGAGACGGCGAAGGTCGCGGCGTCGACGTAGAAGCAACCCCGCACGCCCAGAAGCGCCACGAGAACGCCCGCGACACCGGGGCCGAGGATCTTGGTGAAGTGTGCGGCCTGTGTGTTGAGCGCGTTCGCGGCCAGGATGTGGCGCCGCTCGACGAGCCGCGGGATGGCCGCATGCTGGGCCGGGTTGAAGAAGCAGGCGACCGTCTGGTGCAGGAACAGCAGCAGGCACATCCCGATGAAGCTCGACGACAGCGCCATCCCGAGCACGATCCCGGCACGCAGCAGGTCGCTCCACACCAGGACCCGGCGCAGGTCCCAGCGGTCGACCCAGACGCCCGCGACGGGCGACACCGTGGCCAGGGGCAGCATGTAGGCGATCGCCAGGAAACTCACGCCGAGCACGTCGGCCCCCCACTCGAAGGAGGCGAGGCTGAAAAGCGCCATGAAGGCCAGCCAGTCGCCGACGTTGCTCGCGAAATGCGCCACGAACAGCGCACGAAAGGCGCCGTTTCCGAGCACCGCCCTGAAGTCGGCGCGCAACGAACCGTGACCAGGTCCCGGTTCCGGGCCTGCTGTTGCGGCGTGTGTGCGTTTCAACGGGACCTCGACGGGAAGGGTCTTCGGACCGGCGGGATCGCGCCGAGCCGGGGGCGCAGGATAGCACCCCCCGCCTGTCTCAGCCAGCGATGTCCATCCCGGCGCGAACCACGACCGCGGGCAAGGAGAAGCTCGTTGGCCGTCGCGCGCGCGGGATCGTATGATGCCGTGGTGGGGGTCTATCTGCGCTTCGCGTTCCCAGGGTGGGTCGTCATGCCGTCGTCGCCGCGCACAGGGCTCGTCGGAGAGCTGGAGCAGCTTCTCGGCCGCCGCGTGCATTCCAGGCCGGAGGATCTGGTGGTCTACGAGTGCGACGGCCTGACCCTGTACAAGACGGTGCCGCTCGCGGTCACCTTCCCCGAGACGACGGAAGAGGTGGCCGGCATCGTGCGGCTCTGCACGCGGCACCAGACCCCGTTCGTGCCGCGCGGGGCGGGCACGGGGCTTTCGGGGGGCGCAAAGCCGGTCGAGCGCTGCGTTCTCATCGCGACCTCGCGCATGCGGCGCATCCTGCACGTCGACGTCGAAAACCGCTATGCGGTCGTGCAGCCCGGGCTCGTCAACATCGAGCTGACGCAGGCCGTGGCCGGCAGCAGCGCCTACTACGCGCCCGATCCCTCGAGCCAGATGGCGTGCACGATCGGCGGCAACGTGGCCGAGAACGCCGGTGGCCCACACTGTCTCAAGCACGGCATGACGACGCGGCACATCCTCGGCCTCACGGTGGTGCTGCCGAGCGGCGACGTGGCGCGCCTGGGCGGGCCGGTTCCCGACGCGCCCGGCTACGATCTCGTCGGGCTTTTCGTCGGCAGCGAGGGCACGCTCGGCATCGCCACCGAGATCACCGTGCGCATCGAGCCGCAGCCGCAGAGCGTGCGCACCTTTCTCGCGTCCTACGCTCGCATGCGGGACGCCTGCGCCACGGTGACCGGGATCATCGCGAGCGGCGTCGATCCGGCGGCGCTCGAGATCCTCGACCGGCTCACGATCGAGGCGGTGGAGTCGTCGGTGTACGCGGCGGGCTATCCGCGCGAGGCCGACGCCGTCCTCCTCGTCGAGCTCGACGGGATGGCCGTGGAGGTCGACGAGGCGAGCCGTGAGGTCGCGCGGATCTGCCGGGCGCACGGCGCCCTGGCCGTGCAGGAAGCGCGCGAGGAGAACGACCGCAAGCGCCTGTGGAAGGGGCGCAAGGGCGCATTCGGGGCCATGGGACGCATCAACACCGATCTGCTCGTCATGGACGGGGTGGTGCCGCGCCACCGGCTGGAGTGGATCCTCGAACAGATCTACCGCGTGCGCGACAAGTACGGCGTGACGCTCGCGAACGTGTTCCACGCCGGCGACGGCAACCTGCACCCCAACATCTCGTACGACGGCCGCGATCCCGAGGAGACCGCACGCGTTCTCAGAGCGGGAGAGGAGATCCTCTACCTGTGCATCGAGGCCGGCGGTGTCCTGAGCGGCGAGCACGGTATCGGCGTCGAGAAGCGCGACTTCATGCCCTACATGTTCGACGACGCGGACCTCGAGCTCATGCGCCGGGTGCGCGACATGTGGAACCCGCACGGCCTGTGCAATCCGCAGAAGGTCCTGCCCACGGCGCGGGCCTGCGTGGAGGCGCGCGGCCGCATGCTGACGCTCGATGCGGAGGTGGCTGGCTCGTTGCCCGGCTCGCGACCCGAACCGCGCGCGCAGTCTTCCGGGGGGCAGTCGTGAGCGTGGACGTCGTGCGCCTGCAAGAGCTCTTCGGTGCCGAGAGCGTCACGGCGTGGGAGCCGCCCACGCCGGCAGCCATCGGATCCGTGGCGGAGGGCACCCCGATGGTTTCTCCGACTGCTGTCGACGAAGCCTGCGAGGTGCTTCGCTTTGCAGCGAGCGCCGACCTGCGTGTCCTGCCGGCGGGCTCGGGGGAGCACCTGCACCTCGGTGCGGCGCCGGGTGCGATCGACCTCGTGCTGTCGTCGCGGCGCATGCGGCGCATCCTGGAACACGAGCCCGAGGATCTGACGCTCGTGGCGCAGGCGGGCGTGACGCTGCACCAGATCGA
>JBHHXQ010000305.1:0-4527 GCA_046757105.1 Candidatus Krumholzibacteriia bacterium | reverse complement strand
GGACGAACGCTCCCTGCGCGCGCCTCCAGCGCGCTCCGGTCGCTCGGCACGCGGCCGACCCGGGCATCCATGACCCTTTTCGCCGGCCGCGTGACGTCGTCCCGACCGGCTCTTCCGCGGAGCCGCCGGAGGGACCACGGACTCGGAGGAGACGGTCGCTGGTGCGGGTGAGGGATGTCGTGCGTCTGGGCGCGCGCTGCCGGCGCGGGGGTGTTTCCGTTTGGGGAGGATGGGCCGGCGTGGTGGTGTGAGGTTCTGCAAAGGTGTGTACGGCTCTTGCTTGAAGCGCCCTTCACGACCCGAGCCGGGGAGGGCCTGTTGAGCTCGCGTGTCCGGATCGTCGGTGCGGTGGTCGCGATTCTGATCTCGATCGCGTGCATCGTTGCGAGCGTCGAGCGCTCGCCCACCGGGGGCGCTGCGAATGCCGTCGACGCCTACCACTCGGAGCTGACCTCCCAGGTCCCGTAGCCCCGGACCCCAGCCGTACAAGGATTTCTGCACACGACCCGGTCACGACCCGGGCCACGGCTTGTCGCCGGGCAGTCGGCCGCGTAACATGGTGTGGTCACCCGCGCCGTGATGCCGCGGCGCGCTCCACCCTCGCCAGGCAGAGAGGTCGCCACGTGCAGCAACCCGTGACGTTCCCGGAGCCCTCGAGCGGGCTGCGAACGCCGGAGGAGCGCCCGATCCGCATCCGCGGGGCGCGCGTGCACAATCTCAAGAACATCGACCTCGAGCTGCCGCGAAACGCCTTCATCGTCGTCACGGGGCTCTCCGGCTCCGGGAAGTCCTCGCTCGCCTTCGACACGATCTACGCAGAAGGGCAACGACGCTACGTGGAGTCGCTATCGGCGTACGCGCGTCAGTTCCTCGGGCAGATGGAAAAGCCGGACGTCGACCGCATCGAGGGCCTCTCACCCGCGATCTCGATCGAGCAGCGCACCGCCTCGCACAATCCGCGGTCGACGGTGGGGACGACCACCGAGGTTTACGACTACCTGCGGCTCCTCTTCGCGCGCGTCGGCACGCCGTACTGCTACCGGTGCGGTGCCGAGATCCGCCAGCAGAGCACGGCGCAGATGGTGGACCAGGTGCTGCGCCTGCCGCACAAGACGCGCATCCTGGTGCTGGCGCCGATCATCCGCGGGCGCAAGGGCGAACACCGCAAGGTGATCGAGGACCTCGCCAAGCAGGGTTTCGTGCGCATGCGCATCGACGGCGAGATCATGCCGGTGGACGAAGACGTGAAGCTGGCCAAGAACAAGAAGCACACCATCGAGGTCGTCGTCGACCGGCTGCTGGTGGACACCAGGGGACGCCGGCGGCTGGCCGATTCGCTGGAGACGGCCGTGCGCCTGGGCAACGGTCTCGCCCTCGTGGACGCGGGCTCGGCGGGGGACATGCTGTTCAGCCAGCTCTACGCTTGCCCCGAGTGCGGCACCTCGTTCGAGGAGCTCGCTCCGCGCATGTTCTCCTTCAACAGCCCGTACGGTGCCTGCCCCGAGTGCAACGGCCTCGGCAGGCGCCGCGAGATCAGCGTCGATCTCCTGGTCCCCGATCCGTCGCTGTCCATCCACGAGGGTGCCATCGAAGGGCAACCCTTGCACAAGGGCACCTGGTCCGGGATGCTCTTGAAGAGCGTGGCGCGCGAGTTCGGCATCGATTTCGACAAGCAGTTCAAGAAACTGTCCAAGAAGAAGCGCGATGTTCTGCTCTACGGGACCGATCGCCGCGTGGCGGTTCAATACAAGAGCAAGCATGGCAAAGGCGAGTTCAACGCGCGCTTCGAAGGGCTCGTGCCGCGTCTCCTGCGGCGGCACCGCGAGACGGTGTCGGCGGACGTGCGCGAGAAGATCGAGTCGTACATGCGTCTCGAGAACTGCCCGGCGTGCGCGGGCAGGCGGCTGCGGCCCGAGAGCCTGGCGGTGCGCATCGACGGGCGCGACATCGCCCAGGTCTGCGACCTGTCGATCAAGGAGTCGCAGCGTTTCTTCGAGGAGCTGCGGCTCGCCGGCAACAAGGAGACGATCGGGGCGCCGATCCTCAAGGAAGTGCGCGCGCGGCTGCGCTTCCTGAACGACGTCGGCCTGAGCTACCTGACACTGTCGCGCTCCTCCGAGAGCCTCGCCGGTGGCGAGGCCCAGCGCATCCGCCTGGCGACGCAGATCGGCTCGCGCCTGGTCGGCGTGCTGTACATCCTCGACGAGCCGAGCATCGGCCTGCACCATCGCGACAACCGCCGCCTCATCGACACGCTGCGCGAGCTGCAGGGCGGCGGCAACACGGTCGTCGTGGTCGAGCACGACATGGACACGATTCTCGCGGCGGACCACATCGTCGACCTGGGCCCGGGTGCGGGAGAGCACGGCGGCTACGTCGTGGCCACCGGCACGCCCGAAGACATCATGGCCGTGCCCGAGAGCCTGACGGGGCAGTACCTGGCGGGCCGGCGCCGCATTCCGGTGGCCGGCAAGCCGCGTCCCGGCAACGGCAAGGTGCTGCGCGTCCGCGGCGCGCGGGAGAACAACCTGCAGAGGATCGACGTGGAGATCCCGCTCGGCAAGCTGGTGGCGGTGACCGGCGTGTCCGGATCCGGCAAATCGACGCTCGTGAACGACATCCTCTACCTGGCGCTGGCGCGCCATTTCTACCGCGCCAAGGAGCCTCCGGGCGAGCACGCGGGCATCGACGGGGTCGAGAACATCGACAAGGTCGTCGACATCGATCAGTCGCCCATCGGGCGCACGCCGCGCTCCAACCCGGCCACCTACACCGGAACGTTCACGCTCATCCGCGATCTCTTCGGTCAGACGCCGGAAGCCAAGATGCGTGGCTACAGGCCGGGGCGTTTCAGCTTCAACGTCAAGGGCGGCCGCTGCGAGGCGTGCGACGGCGACGGCATCAAGAAGATCGAGATGCACTTCCTGCCCGACGTCTACGTGCGCTGCGAGGTGTGCAAGGGCCGGCGCTACAACGACGAAACGCTCGAGGTCACCTACAAGGGCAAATCGATCGCCGGCGTGCTCGAGATGACGGTCGAGGAGGCACACGAGTTCCTGCAGAACATCCCGCCGATCCGCCGCAAGCTGGAGACGCTGGAGAGCGTCGGGCTGGGGTACATCCGGCTGGGCCAGCCGGCCACGACGCTCTCGGGCGGCGAGGCACAGCGCGTGAAGCTGGCCACCGAGCTCAGCAAGGTGCAGACGGGCCGCACGCTCTACCTCCTCGACGAGCCAACGACGGGCCTGCACTTCGAGGACGTCAAGATGCTCCTCGGGGTGCTCAACCGGCTGGTCGACAAGGGAAACACGGTGCTGATCATCGAGCACAACCCGGACGTCATCAAGAGCGCCGACCACATCGTCGACCTCGGCCCCGAAGGCGGCGACGAGGGCGGACGCATCGTCGCCCAGGGTACACCGCGCCACGTCGCCCGCGTCCGTGGCTCCTACACCGGCCAGATGCTGCGCCGCGTCCTGAACCACCAGCACTGAGGCATGAGCGACGCGTGCGACGCTCCCGAGGCACGTTTTCGGAAACGGTGGGTTCGATGTCCATCACGGTTGCCGGCGGTCTGAAGCGTTCAGGAGCGGTGCTGCTCGTGTCGTGCTACGAGCTCGGGCACCAGCCGCAAGCCGTTGCCCTCCCGCTGGCGTTTCTCGAGCGCGCCGGCTACGCGCCCGCAGCACTCGATCTCGCCGTCCAGAGCCTGGACATGCAGAAGATCCGCGAGGCCCGCTTCGTCGGGATCTCCGTTCCCATGCACACCGCTCTCCGACTGGGGGTGAAGGTGGCGCGGCGCATCCGCGAGGTGAATCCCGGGTGCCACGTCTGCTTCTATGGCAACTACGCGCTCCTACACGCGGAGTCGCTTCTCCACCGGCTCGCGGACTCGATTCTGGGCGGAGAGTTCGAGGCGCGCCTCGTGGAGCTGGTGGACGCGCTCGGGGAAGGACGTTGCCTGGAGCCGGGATTGCCCGCCAGGCTGCTGCCCGCCCTCGAACGGCTGGACTTCCCCGTGCCCAGCCGCCGTGCGCTGCCGGGAATCGAGCACTACGCGCATCTCGACCACGGGGGACGGCACCGCGTCGCGGGACATGTGGAAGCGAGCCGCGGTTGCCTGCATCGCTGCCGGCACTGCCCGATCCCGGCGGTCTACGCCGGGCGTCTCTTCGTGGTGCCACGGGAGAGCGTTCTCGAGGACGTTCGGAATCAGGTGCGCTCGGGTGCCGCGCACATCACGTTCGGAGACGCGGACTTCCTCAACGGCCCCTCGCACTCGCTGCGCGTGGTGCGTGCGATGCACGAGGAGTTCCCGGATCTCAGCTTCGATTTCACGGCGAAGGTGGAGCACGTTCTCGCGCACCGCAGACTCATGCCGGAGCTCGGCAGGCTGGGCGCGGTCTTCATGGTGACGGCCGTCGAGTCGCTGAGCGATCGAGTGCTCTCCATCCTCGACAAGCGGCACACGCGCGCCGACGTGTTCGATGCCCGCGCCATCCTGCGCGATGCCGGCATCGCCATGCG
>JBHHXQ010000304.1:0-4530 GCA_046757105.1 Candidatus Krumholzibacteriia bacterium | reverse complement strand
GCAGGGCCTCCTTGCGCTCCTGGAGCTCCCGAAGCGTGGCTTCTCGTGCGGCGAGCCGCGACCTCGCCATCTCGCGGTTCGCCTCGGCGACCGCCTTGCGGGCGGCCAGCGACTCGATCTCCTCCTGGGTGAAGACCTCGCTGGTGTTCTGCCGCCTGTCGAGCAGGCGGCCGGCCTCCTCGAGCTCGGCCTCGGACTTCCCCGCCTCCGCGCGGGCTGCGCGCACGGACGCGGCGGCGCCACGGATCTCCTGATCCAGCCCCGGCGCTTCCAGCGTGAGCAGGACCTGGTGCTCTTCGACCTCGTCTCCCAGCCGCACGTGCACGTCGGTCAGGGTTCCGGAGGTCTCCGCGGCCAGCTCGACCGTCTTGCGGGCGAACACCACACCCACGTACCCCGGATCCGCCTGTGCCGCCACGCTGGTCGACGCGGCGACCAGCCACGGAAGAAGCCCGCAGACCAGCTTCCAGCCGAGACCGCCGCAGCGCCGGGATGGATGCGCCAGCGGCGTCACGAACGCGACCGACATGCGCGGTGGTCGATGTGCCGGTGCCGTCACGAACGCGCTCCTCTCTCGGGGGGCGACGCGGCCGGGGCGGGTTTCCGGGCGTTCGGGAAACCGCTCGAGATCAGCAGGACCCGATCCCATTCGGGGTCGACGTGCGAGAACCCCGCTGCGAGAGCGAGCGCCACGCCAGCCGCGCCGTTCAGGAACCCGGTTTCGCGCGCGAAACCGAAGTCCGCGGACGCGGGCTTCTCGGCCTGGCGATCGCGCGCGGTCCAGAACGCGTAGCCATCGATTCCGGTTCCCGGAACGCGCATCTCGAGTGTCTTCTCGAGCCACACACGCGCGGCGGTCCTCAGTGTCCGGTCGCCCGAGATCTGCGCCATGCGATTGAAGAGGTGACCGAGGCCGGCCGCGCCGTGACACAGGCCGTGATCCTTGACGCCCGTATGCCGGGGATCCACGGCGACGCAATCTCGCGCCACGGCAACCGCCTGCCGGGACCAGTCCGGACGGCCGCAGCTGGCGCCCGCCACCAGAAGCGCCGCCGCGACACCGAGGTCTCCGTAGCACCAGGCCACCCGGGAGCCCTTGACGCGCTGGGCGGTCCCGGCCGGCAGCCAGTACGTGAAGCGCAGGCCGTGACCGAGGTCTCTCTTCTGTTCCAGGAGCCAATCGATTCCGGCTTCGAGGATGCGTTCGCCCTCCGGGTTCAGGGCACCGGCACCTCTCGCCCGTGCCAGGAAGCCGAGGATTCCCGGCACCCCGTGGGCGAGACCGAGGTTGTAGTAGCCGTGCGGTGCCTGCCTGTGCTGATCGGCATGCAGGAGCTCCGCAGCCGTCTTCCACGTGACGCCGGCGGCGCGCGCCTCGCGCATGGCCGCGATCCTCCCGACCACCACCTCGAGGATGCGCTCGGCGCGCGGATGAGGCCAGCGCTCGAGCGCATAGACGCCGGTTCCGACCAGGCCGGAGATCAGGTCGTAGGTCCGAGGTCGGTGCGAGTCCTCGAGAAGTTTCAGGAGAGCGGCGTCGATCTCCTCGTAGATGTCGACGTCGTCCGGCTCCAGGAGCCCCACCGCCTGGAGGTGGGCGGCTGCCCAGGCGACACCGGTGAATCCGCTGTACAGGCCCGGCCCCGAGGTCGAGGACGCCAGGCCGCCGACCGCCCGGTCCAGGAACCCGAGGGCGCCATCCATCAGGGCCGGACGCTCGAGAACCCGGGACAGGTAGCCGATGGCGACGGCCAGACCGGCGGTTCCAGCGGCCAGGCTGAAACCGGATCCGTGGGCTTCGGGATCCCGCTCCAGGACGCGGACCACCCGCTCGACCGATTCTCGAGCGCGTTCCGCGACCTCACCGGAGAGGACGGGCTCCCATCGTGCCGTCGCCTGCGCGCTGCTCGTCATCGGTGGACGTCCACTCCGAAGCCACGAAGAACCACGCGCGCTGCCCACGCGCGATCACTGATGCCGCGAACCAGCTGCTGGCAATCATAGGCCATGCGCGTTCGGCACCGCACCCTACTGCGGCGCGCAGCCGTCGGAGAAGTCCGGACTGGCGCGGTCGGACAGCATCAGGAATCGATCCCACTCGGGAGGCAAGTCCGTCGCGGCGGCCAGCAGAGCGAGGGCGATTCCCGCCGCGCCCTCGAGCAGCCCCGGGTCGTGGCCTCGAACACGATCGGCCGCATCGAGCCGGGAACCCGTCCGGTCTCCAGCGATCCGCGGACACGCGTGGCGCGGGTCGAGAGTACGTTCGAACCAGAAGCGCGCCGCTTCGGCGAGGCAGCGTTCGCCGGTCGCGTGGTGCATGCGATTGAACAGGTGAGCGAGTCCGGCCGTCCCGTGGCACAGCCCCGACCCGGCCACGCCGGCGCGTTCGGGCGCCAGGGCAGCGGCGTGGACAGCGATCTCCAATCCGGTCTGCGGCCCGATGCCGGCAGCGCGGGAAGCCACCAGAAGCGCTGCCGCCACGCCCGGATCTCCGTAGCACCAGCCCAGCCGATGGCCGATCGGCTCACCGCCCGCGGTGAGCCAGGAGCCGAATCCGCCATCCGATGCGGACACGACCCTGTGCGCGAGAAGCCAGCGGACCGCATCCTCGAGGAGTGCTCGAGGCCCGATGCCGCGCGCCGAGGACATCCCCAGGAGCGCGATCACGCCGGGGATCCCGTGCGCGAGCCCGAGGTCGTAGCAACCGTCCGGGTACAGGACCCGGTGATCCGGCAACATGAGGGCCGGTTCGGTGAACCACGCAACGCCGTCCGCCGAGCGTCGAGAGAGCCTCTCCAATTGCAGGACGACCTGCTCGAGACAGCGCTCGGCACGAGGATGCGGCAGACGTTCGAGTGCGTAGACACCGTAGCCGGTCAATCCGTCGACCAGATCGTAGTGGTGCGGCCAGGGGGATTGGCGCAGGTGCGCCAGAAGCGCCTCCTCCACCTCCTCGTGCAGATCGGCACCACCGGTCTCCAGGAGTCGCCCGTCGAGATGAGCCGTCACCCAGGCGATGCCCGTGAAGCCCGAGTACAGACTCGGCGTGGTGGGCATGCCGGCAAGCGCATCGATCGAGGATTGCCAGTACGCCCGCGCCAGGCGCTCGAACGTGTCGGCCGCGAACGCCTCGGCCAGGTACGCGTAGAGCACCGCCAGCCCGGCGCTGCCGGTCGCCAGCGAAGGATCGAGACAGGATGGCGGATGATCCGCCTGGATGGCCGCGGCGATCTCCTCGACACGCAGCAGTGCGCGCCGGGCCAGTGCGCCCTCGAGAATGGGACGCCAGGACTTCGAGACGGCTGTCGAACTCATGCACGCCCCTGGCGCAGGAGCCGGCGGAACTCGGACCGGGTGAGCGAATGTCGAGCAAACCTGTCCCTCGACTCGTACCGCGAGCCAAGGCCATGCGACAGGCGCAGATCTCTCACTAGCAATACGAGCAGGTGTAGTCGTCCTGCTGAGTCGGACAGATCTCCGTGAACTCGACGCAACGGATCTTCGGGCAATCCGTCTGCCAGTCGATGTGTGAGAGCCGCGGATTCGGGATCAGCGCTCCACCGACCCGGGCCAGCTCTTCATCGGTGAGACGTCGGAGAGTCTCCTTGTGGAGCGAGAGCTTCTTGAGCTGTTTCATGATGCTTCTCCTTCGAGAGTGCGTGCCCGCCGAGAAGGCGTTTGCTCGTCCATGTTTTCGTGCGTGCGCAGCACGCCGATCGGCTAGTGCGGGATCCGAACCGCGATGATCCCCCCGCCGGAACGGCCGGCGTTCCTCGGGCGACTCCGGTGCGTGCGTCGATTCGCCTCGAAGCGCGACATCGCCGCCGGCTGCCTGCCCCGGGATCGGTGTCGCGGCGTGCGAACCGCGACCGACATGCACTATAATGCACCATCGTGCGTCTTTTCAGGCCCGCTGCATGCAGTATAATGCGCCAGAGAACTCGACCCGACCGCGATTCCCGGGAGACTGCATGGACCCGATTCGATTCGAGACCCATCCGGACCGCTACAAGCACTGGAAGCTGTCCGTGGGTGGACCGGTCGCGCACCTCGTTCTCGACGTGCGCGAGAACGAGCCGCTGCGGCCCGGCTACGTGCTCAAGCTCAACTCGTACGACCTCGGCGTCGACATCGAGCTGGCCGACGCGGTGCAGCGGCTGCGCTTCGAGCACCCGGAGGTGGGAGGGGTGGTCATCAAGAGCGCCAAGGATCGCGTTTTCAGTGCGGGCGCCAACATCCACATGCTCGGCAGCTCGCCGCACGCCTTCAAGGTCAACTTCTGCAAGTTCACGAACGAAACACGCCTGGCCATCGAGGACGCCTGCGCGAACAGCGGCCAGCGGTACATCGCCGCCTGCAACGGGATCACCGCGGGCGGCGGCTACGAGCTGGCGCTCGCCTGTGACGAGATCATCCTGGTCGACGACGGCAGCTCGGCGGTGAGCTTGCCCGAGGTGCCGCTCCTCGGCGTGCTCCCCGGCACCGGCGGGCTGACCCGTGTCGTGGACAAGCGCCGCGTGCGCGGCGTCC
>JBHHXQ010000303.1:0-4559 GCA_046757105.1 Candidatus Krumholzibacteriia bacterium | reverse complement strand
TGCCCTTCCCTTCGTCACCCCACTGTCCTCCCAACACGACGCGACAAGGCATCTCGCTTCCCTTCCACTCCGGGCGGCAGACTTCGACGCACACCGGCTCACCGGTGGCCACGAGACTCTTGTTCAGGAGATCACTGTCGGAACAATTGCTTCAAGCGGCTCCAGGTTTCCTCGTTGAGCTGCAGCGTGCAGTCACCTTTTTCACCTGGATTCTTGCGCTCCTCGGTACGGTTCGAATCCGGCTGGCCATCCCCGTCCTCGTCGCTGAGCTCGAAGCCGTTCGTGCAGTTGTCGCCGTCCGAGTTCTCGAGCGCCAGGTTCTCGTCCCACCGCATGCCGTTGTCTCTGAAGTCCGCACCGAAGGCGTTGAGGGTGGCTTCGCCGGCAGCCGGATCCTGGACGTCGTGGCAGATCAGACAGCGGAACCGGGAGAAGGTCGGCAGCTCCTCCATGAAGACGGATGTGCCCCAGCCCGCGCCCGGAAACGGCCCGCTGCCCAGAAACGCGATGACGATCAAGAGCCGTAGCTTCATGACGCAGACCTCAGCGGTCCGGGCCAGGCGGATGCGCCGGAGATGCCGCACTCCCGCCACGCTAAGTATAGGCCCGCGCCAGGGCGCCCGTCAATGCCGGGCCACACGACCCAACTCGCTGGACCCAAACCAGTTATGGACGACCTGGAGGCCCAGCGACAGCCCCGCGGCCTCCTAGTGTGGTGCAACACGCGGGCCGCAACCCGGTTCCGGACCCGGAGCGGATGCACCCACCCAGCCAGCCGCCACCGCCAAGCGCTCCGCTGCAGGCGCTCGACGTCCGAGGCACGCAGCCCGCTGTGCCCCCAGCCGCGTGCTGCCGATCCAGGAACCCACAGCCGCGACCCGCAACCGAGGGCAGGATGCGAGGCTCCGGGTCACAGACGCACCAGACGGATCCACTTGAAGTAGGGCTCCCGGGAGAGTTCCTCCAGCATGGCCTCGGGTGGTTGCTCGTCGAGGTTCATCGTGGAGAGTGACTTCGAGCCGTCGGGAGAGCAGCCGTTGTTCATCTTGCTGATGTTGCCGCCGTGCTTGGCGATGATGCTGCCCATGCGCCCGATGATTCCGGGATAGTTGTCCGACAGCGTCACGAGCATGGCTCCCTGCGGCTTCATCTCGAGTGGGTAGCTGTCGATGTTCACCACGCGGCCTTCTTGCTTTCCGAACTGCGTGCCGCTGATCTCGTGGGCGTCGTTCGCGGATTCCACGCGCACGCGGACCAGATTGGCGAAATCGTCGCGCTCCGCGCCATCGGTGACGTGCACCTCGATGCCACGCTCGCGCGCCAGCGCCGGCGCATTGATCAGGTTGACGCCGTACTCCTCCATGCAGACCGACAGCAACCCCTTGAGCACCGAGGCGGAGAGCATCCGGAGATCGCCCTTGAAGCGCTCGCCGTGGACGGTGATCGAGACGCTTTGCACCGCCCCGTCCAGGAGCTGTGCCGCCATCGAACCCATGCGCTCGCTGATGTCGAGGAAGGGGCCCACCTTGGCGCGCGTCTCGCCGCTGATCGGGGCCGCGTTGGCGGCGTTCTGGATGACGCCCCGGGTCAGGAAGTCGGCGACCTGCCGCGCAATCGCCAGCCCCACGTTGAGCTGGGCTTCACGTGTGGAGCCCCCGAGATGCGGCGTCGTGATGATCTCGTCGTAGCGGGTCACACGCCGGCCCGCAGCCGGCTCGCTCTCGTACACGTCGAGCGCGGCGCCCGCCACCTTGCCCGAGTCGATCGCGTCGCACAGGGCCTCCTCGTCCACGATGCCCCCGCGCGCGCAGTTCACGACGCGCACGCCATGTCGCATCTTGGCGAAGGCGTCCTTGCCGAGCAGATGCCGCGTGGCTGGCGTCAGCGGCGTGTGCACGGTGATGAAATCGGCCGTGGCGAGAAGCTCGTCCAGAGGCACCAGGTGGATCGTCTCGTCCATCACGGTGTCGGCGCTGACGTACGGGTCGTGCGTGATCACCTCCATGCCGAGGCCCAGGGCGCGCTTGGCAACCTGCAATCCGATGCGCCCCAGCCCGATCACACCGAGCGTCTTGCCCATCACCTCGACGCCCTGGAAACGGCCGCGCTCCCAGCGACCTTCCTTGACCGAGCGGTCGGCGGCCGGAACGCGGCGCGCCAGCGACAGGAGCATCGAGATGGTGTGCTCGGCGGTCGAGATGGCGTTCACGCCCGGCGTGTTCATCACCACGATGCCGCGACGCGTGGCGGCCTCCACGTCGACGTTGTCGAGCCCCGTTCCGGCGCGCCCGACGACGCGCAGGCGCGGCGCCGCCTCGATCAGCTCCCCGGTGATCCGGTTGTTGCTGCGGATGACGACAGCATCCACTTCGGGGAGCGCGCGGGCGAGCTCTTCCGGGGAGAGGGTACCGGGCGCGTCGACCTCGATGTGGTCGTATGCGCGCAGGATGTCCAGCATCTCCGGCGCAACCTTCGTCGGGATGAGGATGCGGTGCATGGTCCGGTCGTCCAAGGGACGTTCCACCTCAGCTGGCGTCGAGCTGTGCCAGGATCGGTCGCGCCGCCTCGACGGCCGCGCCCGCCGGCACCACGTGTCCGTGCGTGCGCAGCGCGTCCTCGAACGCGGAGAGCTGCAGCATGATGTCCGCGACGTCGAAGGCCCCGAGATGCCCGAGCCGGATGATGCACCCAGCCAGGCGTTCCTGACCGCCGGCCAGCTTCATCCCGAAGCGCTCCCACAACGTCTGCCGCACGGCATCCGCACCCACGGCCTCCGGAACGTACACGGCGGTCAGGGCGTTGCTCGGGCGCGACGCCACGGTCTGCAGGCCGAGCGCGGCCACACCCACGCGCACGGCGTCGGCGAGCACCTGGTGCCGATGCCAGACGGCCTCGAGCCCTTCGTCCAGAATCATCCGGCAGGCGCGCTCGAGCCCCATGACCAGGCTGATCGCCGGCGTCCACGGCGACTGCCCCTTCGGCACGCCCTCGAGCGCGCGCGAGAGATCGAAGTAGTAGCGCGGCGTCGGGTTGCCCGCGATGCACCGGCGCGCCTTCGCGCTCAGACTCAGGAAGGCGAGCCCCGGCGGCATCATGAAGGCCTTCTGGCTGCCGCCCACGACGCAGTCCACACCCCAGCGCTGCGTCTCGAGACGGTGCGCCCCGAGCGACGTGATGGCGTCGACCACCAGCAGCACGTCGAGGTCGCGCGCCGCGTCCGTGATCTGCGGCAAATCGCACAGCGCCCCGGTCGAGGTCTCCGAATGCGTCACGAAGGCGGCGCGCGCGCCGCTGCGGCGCACGCCGTCGTGGAACTGCTCCGGCGTGATCGGCTCGCCCCAGGGGACGTCCAGCTCGTGCAGGTCGCGTCCGTAGGTGCGCAGAATCTGTCCCCAGCGTTCGCCGAACTTGCCGCTGTTCGCGGAGAAGACGCGCTCCCCCGGGCGCGTGAGGTTGACGACGGCCGCCTCCATCGCGCCGGTGCCGCTCGAGCTGAGAATGACGACGGGATCCTCGGTGCGGAAGATCTGCTGCAGCAACCCCGTGGTGCGCCTCATGAGATCCTGGAACTCCGGCGTGCGATGATGCGGCTGCGGCGCCGCCATCGCGAGCGCCACCTCGTCCGGAACCGGCGTCGGCCCGGGTGTGAAGAGTCGTTGTCTCATTGCGTCTCCGCCAGCTCCTGTCCAGTCGATCCGACCTGCGTCGATCCGGGGCAGCCGGCACATTTCAGCTCCGGCGACCCAAGACCGCCCGTTCCACCGTCAGCCCGAGCCAGTCCAGCAACGCCTCCCGACCTTCTCCAGTCTTGCTCGAGAACGGCACGAGGGGAAGATCTGGGGGAAGTGTCAAGCCGTTGATGAGCTGCGCCACCGCGCGTTTGCGCTCGCCACGCCGCAGCTTGTCCAACTTGGTCGGCACCAGGCAGAAGGCGAGCTTCTCGTCGAGGAGCCACTGTATCATCTCGCGGTCCTGCCGGGAAGGCTGGTGGCGGCAGTCCAGGAGCTGGATGACGCCGCACAGCTCGGTCCGCCGGCGTAGATACGCCTGCATCATCTGCCGCCAGCTGCGCTGGACCGACTCCGGGGCTCGCGCGTAGCCGTAGCCCGGCAGGTCGACGATGTGGAAGCGGTCGTTGACGAGGAAGAAGTTCAGCAGCTGCGTCTTTCCAGGCGCGCCCGACACGCGTGCCAACCCCTTCTGGCGCAGCAGACTGTTCAGCAGCGACGACTTCCCCACGTTCGAGCGCCCCGACACGGCCACCTCCACCAGCGGTCGCCGCGGGCATTCCTCGACGCTCGATGCGCTGCTCACGAACTCCACGCTCTCGATCTTCAGCATGCTCCTCCGGGAACCGCGCTGGCTCCGGCGGATCTGCAGGAGGATCGTGGGGGCGGGGGGCGCCTGGGCGGGCATCCTGGTGCGCTGCGTCGCTCGGCACTTCGCCCTGCTCCGGCCTCCATGTCCTCCACCACGGGCGCGTGACGCCGCCCCGACCGATCTTCCTGCAGAGCCGCCCTCGAACTCGGCGCCCCAGCATCGTTCACCTCTGCCGAATC